>JALWTJ010000312.1 GCA_027082895.1 Hyphomicrobiales bacterium
CAGAAAGAACAGCAGGTAAAAGACGAGGGAGCGGATGGCTTGCAGGATCATGGGGGGCGTTTCGGGGGGTTGGTGCCGGCGAGGAATGGACCGGTCGATGCGGTGGCGAAGCGGTTTTCTGAACGGCGTTACGGGGGCAGAATAGGCTGCTGGTCGTTCAGGTCAAGCGCCGGGGGATTTTTCAGGAGGGGTGACGCAGGTCAGGAGGGGTGACGCAGGAAACTGCGTACTGTCAGCCGGGAGGTGAAGGCCGTGAGTCCGGCAATGACCGGCACCAGAACGACAATGGCAAAAATACCATCCAGGCCAAGCGAAAAAGAGCCGAAAAAGGCGGAAAGCTGGGCGCCGGGAGCCGTTGGCAGCGCGTTGGTCACCGCAAAGCCGATACCAAGGAAAAACAGCAGTGCGATAAGCCCCCCGGCAATGCCGCCGCGCAGGCCGATGGCCAGGAAACGCCCCTGAAATTCACTGGCGATGAAACTGTTGGAAGCGCCGATGAAATGGAGCACGTCCACGATGGCGCGGTTGGAAGCCATGGTGCCGCGGGTGGCAAAGATCACGGCCAGAACCGTGGCGGTAAGGATCAGGCCCAGCACCAGCAGACCGGAGATGACGACGGTGCCGGCCATGGCGTTGAGCTGCTGGCGCCAGGCGGCATGGGTATCCAGGGATGCGCCCTTGATGACGGAGATGTCCTCGCGCAGTTTTTCGGCGTCAAACGTGCCAGAACCGGAAAGCTCGACGATGACCAGCCGGGGGATGGCCAGGGCCGACAGGTCGAGGTCACTTCCCAGCCAGGGTTCGAGCAGGGCCTGGCTTTCTTCAAGGCTCATGGCCCGTGCCCTTACGACACCGGGGGATGCTTCGGCCAGGGAAACGGCGGTGCGCAGATTGGATTCCATGTTCTGATCGGGGATGGGGCGCAACTGGATGGTGACTTCCCTTCCCACGTCTCCGGCCCATGCGGCGGCGGATTTCTGTACCAGGATCACGCCGCCAAGGGTCACACAGGACAGAAAGGTCATGATGGCGACCAGCAGCATGAGGGTGCGCCCGGCGATGGATTTTTCCGGAACGATCGCGGCCGGTCGGCGGCCGGAGCGCGCCTTTGCACCCGGTGGGCTATCATCGGGCAATGGTCAGTCTCCCCTCGGCAAGCTGCATGCGTGGATAATCGAACCGGTCCAGCAGGGGCAGTTCGTGGGTGGCAATGATGATGGTGGTGCCCATCTTGTTCAATTCGGCAAACAGATGCACCAGGCGCAGGGACAGGTCCGGGTCCACATTGCCGGTGGGTTCGTCCGCCAGCAGGATGTTGGGGCGGGAAATGACAGCGCGGGCAATGGCGGCGCGCTGTTTTTCGCCGCCGGAGAGAACGGGAGGGTGCGCATCCATGCGATTGCCCAGTCCCACCCAGTCCAGAAGCTCGCGTACATTTTCCGTGTATTCGTCTTCGCTCTGGCCCAGCACGCGCAGGGGCAGGGCCACATTCTCGAAGGTGGTCAGATGGTCCAGCAGACGGAATTCCTGAAACACGATACCGATATGGCGGCGCAACTGGAGCAGGCGGTCCTGATTGAGTCGGCTCACTGCCTCCCCGAACATGGTGATCTTGCCACGGCTGGGTTTCAGGGACAGCAGAAGCAGGCGCAGCAGCGAGGTCTTGCCGGCGCCGGAGGGCCCGGTCAGGAAGTGGAACGAGCCGGGGGAAATGGTGAAGGTCAGGTCCCGAAGAACCTCCGGTTCGTTGCCATATTTCAGTCCGACCTTTTCAAAACGGATCACGCGGGAACCTTTCGAATCATGGTGGTGCACATGTTAGCAGATCAGCGTCAGACCGGGGGGGTGTTTGGGGAGTATTAACGACAAGGGGCTACAACTTTTGCCGTGAGTGAGCAAGTCGACATTGAAAGGGCGGTGATTGTCTGTCCGGCGTGCAAGGCCCAGTACAAGGTGGCCGCGGACACGCTTGGCCCGAAGGGACGCACCGTGCGGTGTGCCCGTTGCCATACGGACTGGAGGGCACTGCCGGTGGTTCCGGAGACCGCTGAACCGGTAAGCGCAGCGGAGGAGGAACGTCTCGATGCGGATTTTGCTGCACAGGAAATTGCGGAAAGCCGGACCCGGCGGAAAGATGATTCCAGCGGAGAAACCGCGCCGGCCGGGGCGGATGCAATCCGGGAAGTGGAAGACGCGGTAACGGACCCGGTGGCGGTTCAGAATCGGCGGGCCGACCTGAAGCGTCGGCAGACCCTGCTCAAGAAGTCCATGCCCAAGTCGCGCTGGCGCAAGCCGGTACGCATGACGTCTCTGGCCGTCCTGGGCCTGTTTCTGGTCTCGCTTCTTTTCTTTCGGGAAAATATCGTTCGGGCCTTTCCCGATCTGGCGGGGCTTTATGCGGCCATTGGGCTGAAGGTCAATGTGGTGGGGCTGGAGTTTGCCGATGTCACGACATTGCTGGAACGGCAGGATGGGGAAAATGTTCTTCAGATCAGTGCGCGGATCCATGCGGTCAGTTCCCACCAGGTGACGGTGCCGCCGGTGCGGGTGGGGGTGCTGGATGATGCCGGGCAGCCGGTGTTCGAGTGGAGTGTCACGCCGCGGGCCGCCATAATGCTGCCCGGAGAATGGATTGAATTCAAGACGCGGCTCAATTCACCGCCCGAGACGGCGGCGCAGGTGCGTTTGCTGTTCGATCTGGCCGAGTTGGGATTGTAGAGGTGCGACCGGGGGCAAACCCCGGCGTTTTCAGGGCCTGTTACGGGAACACATGCAAGGGGACGCACAGCGGAGAGAATAAATGGCCAGAATTCTGATTGCCGAGGATGATGACGGGGTGCGCCGGTTCGTGAGCCAGGCCCTGATGCTGTCCGGTCATGAGGTCATGGAGGCCGAAGATGGCGGGCTGGGGCTGGAAATCATGGAGGAGGAAAAGGGCCGGTTCGATCTGCTTCTGTCCGATGTCAAGATGCCGGTGATGGACGGCATTGCACTGGCGCTGGACGTGGGCGCGCGTTTTCCCGATGTCACCATTCTTCTCATGACCGGTTTTGCCGACCAGCGCGAACGTGCCCACGGGCTGGATGCGCTGATCTATGACGTGATTACCAAGCCCTTCACCCTTGCTCAGATTCTGGAAAAGGTTTCCGATGCCCTGATGGACAAGCCGGTGGAAATCGTGTCCCTGTCCCGCCAGGCGATCGAGCAGGCGGGCTGACGATTTTTTCTTCCTGTCTGTGCGGCGGGAGTCCGCGCTCCAATTGGCTCGGGGCAGGTTGCCTTACAGCCAGTCGGGAACCGAATCCATGTCCAGCAGTTGCTGAATTTCAGGCCGGGGGCGGATGACATGGAACCTGTCCCCTTCCACCAGTACTTCGGGCACGAGGGGGCGGGAATTGTAGGAGGAGGCCATGGCGGCGCCGTAGGCACCGGCACCCATGATGGCCAGAAGATCGTTTTCCTTCATCAGCGGCATGGAAATGGCGCGGGCGAAATAATCGCCGGTTTCACAGACCGGCCCGACGATGTCGGCGGTGCAGGTGGGGGGGTCTCCTTCGGGCAGGCAGACCGGGGCGATGTCGTGGTGGGCTTCGTAAAGGGTGGGGCGGATGAGATCGTTCATGCCCGCATCCACGATGAAGAAATTGCGCTCCGCTCCCTGTTTGACATATTGCAGGGTCGTCACCAGAATTCCCGCGTTGCCTGAAATGATACGTCCGGGCTCAAGGATCAGTTCGCAATCCAGCTGGCCAAGGTGGTGCTTGATCACATCGGCATAGGCCTCGGGCGCCGGAGGGGGGGCGTTGGAGCTGACATAAGGGATGCCCAGCCCGCCCCCCACATCCACATGGGAAATGGCATGGCCCGCCTGGCGCAGGGTGCGTACCAGGTCGGCCATCAGGGCAAAGGCATTGTCAAAGGGCTCCAGCTCGGTGATCTGGGAGCCGATATGCGTGTCGATTCCAACGGCCTTCAGGTGGGGCGCAAGGCCGATACGGCCGTAAACGTGCACGGCGCGTGCATGGGGAATGCCGAACTTGTTTTCGGACTTGCCGGTGGAAATCTTGGCGTGGGTGCGTGCATCCACGTCCGGGTTGATGCGCACGGAAACCGGTGCCACCACTCCCATTTCGCCCGCGATCTGCTCCAGCCGGTCCAGTTCGGGCTCGCTTTCAAGGTTGAAGCACTTGATGCCCAGTTCCAGGGCGCGCCGCATTTCGGCCTTCGTCTTGGCGACGCCGGAAAACACGATTCTTTCCGCCGGGATGCCCGCGGCGATGGCTCGTTCCAGTTCTCCCAGTGATACCACGTCGGCGCCCGCCCCTTCCCGGGCCAGCAGCGTCAGCAATGCCTGGTTGGAACTGGCCTTCACCGCATAGGCGATCAGGGTGTCCCCTTTGGGAAACAGGTCCTGCATCATGTGAAAATGACGGCGCAGGGTGGCGCTGGAATAGACATAGAACGGGGTGCCGACCTGCCGGGCAAGGTCCGGAATGGCAACATCTTCGGCATGCATCGTGTTGTCGCGATACTGGAAATGGTGGACCATGGGTTTCAGCTTTCAAGAATGTCGCGCCAGCGGGCGATCTGGGCGCGCACGTTTTTCGGCGCGGTGCCGCCGAAACTGGTGCGGCTGGCAACGGAATTTTCCACGCTGAGCACGCTGAACACGTCCTCGGTGATGCCC
>JALWTJ010000313.1 GCA_027082895.1 Hyphomicrobiales bacterium
AGGGCATGGGTGCGTGCCGGAAAAGAGGGCGGGGCATGGGACGTGTCGGTTTCAGCTAGTATGAAAAGGGGAGGGAATCAGGGGTGGGGCAGGCAGGTGGCTGTTTCAGTTTCTAACATCAATGGCGGCAAAGGGCAGGCTTTTGTTCACGAATGGTACGAATCCGGAACAAACCCGGCCCGAATCGTCATTTGCCGTGGAATCACGCTTTGTTCCATACAGCATGTGGTGGGTGTTTAGTGTCCCTTGGGACAAGAAGGGAAAAAGGAGCATCGGGAGGGCGTTTTTGCGGGGCAATGGCGTTAATCTTCCTTTCCATCCGGTTAATTTCGCCCCTCCGGCGGTAAAGGTTAAACATGTGTGAAGCGGGCCGGGGGGGAAATTTTTTTGCCGTTAATTTCTGAATTCGCGGAAACTGGCGCTTTCGGGCTGCAGATTTTTTTATGCGGGCGCTTGACGTTTCAGATCGGGACATGGGTTCGGCAGCGTGTCGACCAGGGGTGCTGCTGCCGGATTGGGCGGGTCGTTCTGTCAAGAAGGCCAGGGCTGCGCCTTTTCGCATGGCAACCGGTATGGGGACCGGCGAGGTGGCAGGCCCGTGCACCGGGTCTTTCCGACTTATTCCAGGTGGGTGAGGACCATGGACAGGTCGCCCATGGCGGTGCCGATCAGCACCCGGTAGGGAATGAAGGTGCCGCTGTTTCCAAGGGGAGCATACCAGATCAGCATGCGCCGGGAATCTTTGAGATAATTGGTAATCTTGGAGGTGGTGTAATGGCCGGAAATGGGGGTGTATACCAGTTGGCAGGACACAACCGGTCCCCGGTAGCCGGTCCGGGTGGAGGTGGCGGTTTCGCTGGTCACATAGTTCAGGGTGAGATCGAACCGTTCGATGCCTGTGAAAATGCGCAAGGTACGGTCACAGATGGAGCGGTCCAGGGCTGGTGCCTTGAGCACGAAGGCGGACAGCATGTCGTTGACATCGCGCAGATGGGCACGTTCCAGGGGGACCTGATCGACACGCGGGGGAAGGGGAGGATCGACAATGAAGGCGGTAACGTTGCGGTGTTCGTAGCTGACGGTGACGTCTGTGGTGCCTTCGGAAGAGCGGGTCTGGAGATGAAAGTCTTCCCCCGCATAGCTGTTGCCCGTCGAAGCGCCGCCGGTTTCCAGCGTGACCGATCCGCGGGCCACCAGGTTGCCCAGGCCGGCCACATTGCCTTCAAGGTCAAGGGTGTATCGCCTTCCGTCATCGGCAAGGGCGATGGTGACATCGGCGACAATGGTGCCGGCAATGGAAATCACATATTTTGCGTTTGCCGACAGGGGAGCGGCGGTGACCGGGCTGGCGGTGGTTCCAAGCAGTACCAGGCTTGCAATGCGCAAGGAACGGGCAAATGGGGAGCAGGTAAGCGAAGAACGGGGTCGGGCCCGCTCGGCGGTGGCGCGGGTCGTGCATCTGTTCGTGTCGGTCATTGAACGCTTTTTCCCCCGGTTGGCGGGCACCCTTGCAATAGTTGGTGCCCTGTGCAGATTGCCGTCGTGTCTGCCTGCGGCATGATATGCCTTCCTGAGCCGACCGCGATCGGTCGTGGACGAATCAGTTGCCGGCCAGAATGCCTGCGTGCGGGCACAGATTCAAGTTCCCCGGGGGAGCGCACGAGATGGGGGATGCGAGTTGTGCTTGACGGCAAGGGCGTGTTTGCCTATTTAGGCACAGATTTTTCAATACAGGCTTGAGCGTGTACCTGAAAACAGGCGTTTTCGGGTGTAAATCAAGACGTTTATCACCCTGAGTTGCCGGCATGTCTGCCGGGCGCTCAACAGAAATGCAGGAATTTGGCAAGATGGCACGGCGTTGTGAACTGACCGGCAAGGGCGTAATGACTGGGAACAATGTGAGCCATGCGCTCAATCGTACACGGCGCAGGTTCCTGCCCAACCTGTGCAATGTGACTTTGTTGTCCGAGGCGCTGGATCGGCCGGTCAAGCTCAAGGTGTGTGCGCAGGCACTGCGCACGGTCGAGCACCGGGGGGGGCTTGATGCTTTCCTTCTGAAGGCACCGAACGAAGATTTGTCCAAGCGGGCTCTTCTGGTCAAGCGTGAAGTCAAGGCTGCCCTGGCTTCCTGAAACATTCCTACGGCCGGTTTCAGGGGCGGGGTGGTTCTGCGCTCCCTGAGGACAGGTTGAGGCGCCGGGCACGGGCATGCCCGCGCAGGTTTTTCGCTGTTGTGCAAGGGGCCGGTTGCACTGCCGGACTCTTCGCATTTCTGACCGCGCCGGTCCCTTGCCGGTTTGCGGGTAAAAAGAGGTGCATTGATCATGCTTTCTCGCTACCTTCCGGCCGTGGCTGCCATGGTGTTCGTGGTTGCCCTTTCCAATTATCTCGTGCAGTTTCCGGTGCCGTTTCAGCTGGGAAGCATCCATCTGGCTGACCTGCTGACATGGGGCGCATTTACCTATCCGCTGGCCTTTCTGGTCAGTGATCTGACCAATCGTCGCCATGGGCCGGTCGGGGCCCGGGCGGTAGCCTTGAGCGGATTTGCCATAGCGGTATTGTTTTCCATCTGGCTGGCAACGCCCCGGATCGCGGTGGCGTCGGGGACGGCGTTTCTGCTGGCCCAGTTTCTTGATATCACCATCTTTGATTTTCTGCGGCGGGCTACCTGGTGGCGGGCGCCGCTCGTGTCGTCCCTGATCGGTTCGGTACTGGACACGCTGGTCTTCTTTTCGCTGGCCTTTGCCGCACCGTTTGCCTTTCTTGGCAGTGTGGACGGATTTGTCGGGGAGCCGGCGCCATTGCTGGGGGTGTTTGACGTTCAGGCCGCGCGCTGGATCAGCTGGGCGCTGGGGGATTTCAGCGTCAAGATACTGGTGGCACTGGTAATGCTGGTGCCCTACGGGGTGCTGCGGCGCTACCTTCTTCCTTCGGGGCCGGTTGCACTGCCGTCGGAAAATACATGACCGCGGTCAGTTATTCCTGAACTTCAATCAGTTCGAATTCCAGCAGCAGGTTGCGTTCCCAGCCGTTGAAATTGTTGTCGGACATCAGGGTAATCCGGACGGTACCGTCCGGCATGGTGCGAACGGCCATGGCTTCCATATTGTCGATATCGCCTCCCGCACCTGTCAGAATGATCTGCCCTGTCAGCACGGCACCGGTATGGATACCGGCCGCATCAAGGCGCCGGATACGCATGTTGAAAGAAAGGAAACCGGTTCCCCTTTCCAGAACCAGCAGGTCACCATCGGGCAGGAAGGCACAATCGGTGGGGTTGAAGCCGGGATCCGCGGTCAGGGAAATGGGACCGGCAATGGGGTCGCCTTCATTTCTCCCCAGAATCCAGCCCGCATGGTTGCCTTCCTGGTCGGGGAAATCTTCCATCAACAGGATGGTGGCCCCGGCGATGGGGGAGGTTTCCGGTGCGATGCACAGGGATTCAAGGGACCGATTGGAGCGCAGATCGCTCAGCCAGTGGGGGATGGGGACTTCCAGCGCGGCACCGGTGGGGCGGTTGTCAACAAGATCAAAATCGGCCACCCGGGTCAGGTTTTCAAAGCCGACGCGCACACCAGTGACTTTTCCGAAGCGAAAAATCGTGTCGATGGCCTCGGCATCCCGGGAATAGTTGGGGGGCAGGGGAACATTATGGGAGTTCCGGATGGGAGACATGGTGACATTGGTCAACCCCTGAGGGCGCCCATCAGAGTATTCCAGTGTTCCGGTGAAAAACTGACCGCGGTCGGAAACAATGACGAAATGTTCCGGATCAGTGAAAGTCAGTCCGGACAAGCCGCCGAAGTCCTCCGGTCCTTTCAGCTCAAGGCCGCCACGCCAGATCAGCTTTTGCACCACGTCACCAAAGGCGCGTCCACGGAAGCTTTCGATGGGGCGGGCAATAATTGTGACGGGGGTTTCAGCGGCGGTGGAAACTGCAGGAACGGACAAGGGAATCGCTATGAGCGCAAGGGCAAACAGCGCGGTTGTCGGGTCCGGCCATTTGCGGGGCGCCGGCGTCATCCGTGTCGCCGTCGGCGTGATGGGGCTGCCGGGGGTTTCTCGTCAAACAGGTCGGCCAGATTGTCCGTCAGGGCGCCTGCCAGTTCTTCTGCGTCCAGAAGGGTAACGGCGCGGGCATAGTAGCGTGTGACATCGTGACCGATGCCGATGGCAACCAGCTGGACGGGGGAGCGGGTTTCGATTTCTTCGATTACCTGACGCAAATGGGTCTCCAGATAGTTTCCGGGGTTGACGCTCTGGGTGCTGTCATCAACCGGTGCGCCATCGGAAATAACCATCAATATGCGGCGACTTTCGGGCCGCCCCAGCAAGCGCTGGTGGGCCCATTGCAGCGCTTCGCCGTCGATATTCTCCTTGAGCAGCCCTTCACGCATCATCAGGCCGAGATTGGCGCGGGCGTGGCGCCAGGGCTGATCGGCGGACTTGTAGATGATATGGCGGATATCATTGACCCGGCCCGGATTGGGGGGGCGGTTGGCCTCCAGCCAGTCCTCACGGGAGCGTCCGCCCTTCCAGGCGCGGGTGGTAAAGCCGAGGATTTCCACCTTGACCCCGCATCGTTCAAGGGTGCGGGCCAGGATGTCGCCGCAAATGGCGGCAATGGTAATGGGACGCCCCCGCATGGAGCCGGAATTGTCGATCAGCAGGGTGACGAC
>JALWTJ010000314.1 GCA_027082895.1 Hyphomicrobiales bacterium
ACTTCCAGGCGCTTGACCCGGGACAGGCCCTTCAGGTCGAACAGGTTGGGCCGCGGTCCGATGAAGGACACAAGACTCATCACCGATTCTTCGCGGATCGGGTCGATGGGCGGATTGGTGACCTGGGCGAAGTTCTGCTTGAAATAGGTATAAAGCAGCTTGGGACGTTCCGAGAGCACGGATATGGGGGTGTCCGTGCCCATGGAGCCGATGGGTTCCTGCCCGGTGGTGGCCATGGGGCTGAGCAGCAGCTTGATGTCTTCCTGCGTGTATCCGAAGGCCTGCTGGCGGTCCAGAAGGCTTTCGAAGGTCTTGGGGGTGTTGGGGGAAACGGGGGGAAGATCCTCCAGCACGATCTGGGTGCGGGCCAGCCATTTCTGATACGGATTGCTCTGGGAGAGGGATTGCTTGATTTCCGCATCGGACACGATGCGCCCCTGTTCCAGGTCGATGACAAGCATTTTTCCGGGTTGCAGCCGCCACTTTTCAACAATGTCTTCTTCCGGGACATTCAGGGTGCCGGCTTCAGAGGCAAGAACCACCAGTCCATCCCGGGTGACCAGGTAGCGGGCGGGGCGCAGGCCGTTCCTGTCCAGGGTGGCCACGATCTGGCGGCCGTCGGAAATGGCCATGGAGGCGGGGCCGTCCCAGGGCTCCATCAGGGCGGCGTGATATTCATAAAAGGCACGGCGGGTGTCGTCCATCAGCGGGTTGCCGGCCCAGGCTTCCGGGATCAGCATCATGGCGGCATGGGGCAGGGAATAGCCGCCGCGCACGAGGAATTCGAGGGCGTTGTCAAAACAGGCGGTGTCGGACTGGCCTTCGTAGGAAATGGGCCAGATCTTGGAAATATCTTCGCCAAACAGTTCGGAGGAAACCGAAGCCTGGCGGGCGGCCATCCAGTTGACATTGCCCCGGATGGTATTGATCTCCCCGTTATGGGCCGTCATGCGATAGGGGTGCGCCAGCTTCCAGGAAGGGAAGGTGTTGGTGGAAAAGCGCTGGTGAATCAGGGCCATGGCCGAAGTGAAGTCATTTTCGGACAGGTCCGGGTAGAACTCCCGGAGCTGGTAGGCGAGGAAAAATCCCTTGTAAACGATGGTGCGGGCGGACAGGGAGACCACATAAAAGCCGTGGTCGCTGTCGGATTCGGGAATGTCGCGATAAACGGTATTAGAAATCACCTTGCGGGCGATCAGCAGCTTTCTTTCGAAAGTGTCTGCATCCATCCCTTCGGGGCGTTGGATGAAGATCTGTTCGATGATGGGCTGGGCGGCAATGACAATGGGGGAGAGGCCGGAATTGTCGAAGGGGACGGCACGCGTGCCCAGAATCTCAAGGCTTTCGGACTTCAGGGCATATTCCAGCGCGGCCCGGCATTTGGCGTGCAGTTTTTCATCGTTGGGGAAAAAGATCATTCCCACCGCATATTCTTCGGCGCCAGGCAGGGAAAAATCCGTTGTCCGGGCAAAGAATTCATGGGGGATCTGGACAAGGATGCCCGCACCATCCCCCACGAGCGGATCGGCTCCCACGGCGCCGCGATGGGTGAGGTTGACCAGGATTTCAAGTCCCTTGTCCACGATGTCGTGGGACTTCCTGTTGTGAATGCTGGCAACCAGGCCCAGACCGCACGCGTCATGTTCAAAGGCAGGGTCGTAAAGACCTGTTCCGGAAACAGGGCGTTCAGCTGCACCTTGCGCGTTCAGGGCCTGGCGTTGCGTGCGGGGGGTGGGCAATCCGGTTGTGGGTGCCATGTCAAATCCCTTTTCCTGTTCCGGCCGCCGGACGCCGTTACATGGTGTAAGCGGCACGCGGCCACGCCACTCCCTCGGGTCGTACCAGCCGGTACGGCTCAAGACGAATGACGTCTCAACTCATCTGTAATCGGTCCCGCGGTGACCGACCTGGTTTTTCGGGCATCCTGAAATTTCAGGCCCGGTCCGGTGTTGCGCAAGCTGATATGTGTCAGTTCGCAATCGGGAAAGCTTGAACGGACAGGTCCGGTTCGGACGGCCGCCGTTGTTCGCTCAGGTCAGGCAGGCGTGTTTTAGACAACATCCCTGTCCTAATTCTCTTATGCCAGATTTCACCGCTTCGGGCAAGCGTCAGCGTGAAAACGAATTTTCCGGTTCTGGTTCCATCTGATCGGGGGGGGGGCTTTCTTTTGTGCCTTTGGGGGCGGCAGTATCGTGAGGCCGGGAATGCCGACGACAGAAAAAAGGCCCCGCCCGAAAAGGGTGGAGCCCGATGGAAAGAGGTGATGAAGGTATTGGAAAAGGTCAGTTGGCCTTTTTCTTCTTGCCTTCGATCAGGGTGCTGTCGTCCGTTCCGGTGCCGATCTTGATCTGGCGCGGCTTCTTGCTTTCGGGAACTTCGAGCTTGAGGTCGATGTTCAGCAGGCCGTCGCGCAACTGGGCGCCGGTAACTTCCACATAATCACCCAGCTGGAAGCGCAATTCGAAGCTGCGTTCGGCAATGCCGCGGTGCAGGAATTCGCGCCCCTCATCTTCTTCCTGAACGGTCTTGCCGCCCTTGATGTCGAGGCTGTTTTCCTTGGTTTCAATGGAAATCTCGTCTTCCGTGAACCCGGCAACAGCCACCGAAACGCGCCAGGCATCTTCGCCCAGCTTCTCGATGTTGTAGGGGGGATAGGAGGACTTGGACTCGGCCACCTTCAGGGCGTCCAGAGTGGAAAACAGCCGGTCAAAACCGACGGTCGAGCGGTAGAAGGGTGAAAAATCGAATGTTTGCATTGCATATTCTCCTTTCTTTCTTGAGCAACATGCGTTGCGCGACTGTTCTGCTCCCAATGTTAGGCAAGCAGGTTGGCGTCGCGGTCGCCGGACAATCCCGGCCGACACCCTTAATTTAGGGGGCAGGAAAGGGGTTTCAAGATTTCTGGTGCAGATTTTTTTCCCCTTTGTCCGCTTTTTTCTTTTCTGTGGGGCCGTGCCGTGCCGGGTCTCCTGCCGGGGGCCGGGGATGGTCACTGGGCGGGCAGGAAGGGGACGAAATGCAGGATGAATGGAAAATGAACAAGCCATACGGGGCCGGTTCACAATGGGGGCGCTAGGGTGTTTCCCATGCAGTCAGCGAGGCGTTTGATCACGCATTATTCACGCTTCTGCAGACGGGCGGCCCCTATCACCCGCCCCCCGCATGGGGTGCCGTCTTGAAGGAGCCGGTGTTTTTCGACTTTTGCCGAAAAACACCGGCTTTCCTGTTGCCGGAACGGGCAAAGACTTGCATAAAGGTGGGCATTTTCACCCCTTCCATCCTTCGGGCGTTGCCGGAGCGGAACGCCGCTTGTGCAAACAGGACAGTTTCATGAACATCAGTGTTGATCCTGACGGGCCGGGTCTGTGTGACATTCCGAGCAACCCTGTTCCCGAAGGAGGACGGGTCGGCTGGTTCCGGACCCGGGACAATGTGCGTCTGCGCTATGGCATCTGGCCGAAAACCGGCGGAGCGAGCAAGGGAACGATCTGCCTTGTGCACGGGCGGACCGAATTCATCGAGAAATATTTCGAGACCATTGCCGACTTCCAGTCGCGGGGGTTTCAGGTGGCCACGTTCGACTGGCGCGGGCAGGGCCTTTCGGATCGGCTGATCGACAATCGCAAGATCGGTTATGTGGAAAATTTCGATGATTACTGGACCGATCTTGTCAGCTTTTACAGCGATATCCTTCTGCCTGACTGTCCGCCCCCGTTCAATCTGGTGGGGCATTCCATGGGCGGCTTTGTTTCCCTGCTCGCGGCGGCGCGCGACCGGATGATGTTCGAGCGCATGTTTCTTTGTGCGCCCATGGTTTCCATTGACGGGCTGCCCCTGGGCATGTCGGGCATGGCCAGCCTGATGGAGGCTGCCTGCTTCATCGGGATGGGTGAAATGGCATTGGGGCGCAAGGGGGACAAGCCGCCCAGCAGCGAGAATTTCCCGGGTAATGTGCTGACATCGGATTTCAAACGCTACATGCGGGTGGTGGATTCCTGGGCGGCCTGTCCGGACCTGGAAATCGCGGCCCCCTCCTTTCGCTGGCTGGCTGCTGCCATGCGGGCCATGGCGCGGGCTGGCGCCGATGATTTTCCCGAAAAGGTCAAGACACCGCTGCTGATGGTGGCCGCGGCCCGGGACGAAGTGGTGTCCACGTCAGCGATCGAGCATCTGGGCCTGCGCCTGCGCACGGGCCGCCACGCGGTGATTGCCCATGCCCGGCATGAAATGTTCATGGAAAGTGACGATATTCGTGCCCAGCTGTTCGCTGCCTTTGATGCCTTCATTACCGAAAGAAGCCAGTAGGCATTTCTGTTCCCGGGTGGAACCTGCTGGACATCACTTGCGCATCTGGGCAAGGGCGGCGGCGTGCAGTTCGGGGGTTGCCGCGGCAATGATGCATCCGCCCCTGTCGGGGGCGTCGCCCTTGCAGTCGGTGATGACGCCGCCTGCGTTGCGGACAACCGGGATCAGTGCTGCAATGTCATAGATCTTGAGGCTGGATTCGACCACAAGGTCCACATGGCCGGCAGCCAGCAGGCAATAGGCGTAGCAGTCGCAGCCATAGCGGGGCAGGCGCACGAGTTTTTCCAGCTGGTCATAGTTGGCTCGGCTGCGCCCCTCGAACAGGGCGGGGGTGGTGGTAAACATGATGGCGTGGGACAGTTCCGTTACCG
>JALWTJ010000315.1 GCA_027082895.1 Hyphomicrobiales bacterium
TGTTCAAGGCCTGTATCTGGCGGGACAGATCAATGGTACCACCGGTTATGAGGAGGCCGGTGCGCAAGGTCTGCTTGCGGGAGCCAATGCGGCCCTTGCCGTCAAGGATCAGGAGCCGCTGATTCTTTCGCGTACCAATTCCTATCTGGGAGTTCTGGTGGATGATCTGACCAGTCGGGGGGTGTCGGAACCTTATCGCATGTTCACTTCGCGTGCGGAGTTTCGACTTTTTCTGCGTGCTGATAATGCGGATCAACGGTTGACACCGGTTGGTGTGGCCAAGGGTCTGGTATCGGATGAACGCCGGCGGCATCAGGAGTTGCGGGCGGAGGCGTTGGCACGGGGCCGCGAATTGCTGGAAACGCATCAATGTACACCCGATCAGGCGCGCAGGTCTGGTATAGAAATCAATAGCGATGGGAGGCGGCGTTCCGCATTTGTAATGTTGTCCTATCCGGACGTTGCCGTTGATGATATTCTGTCCATATGGCCGGAACTTGTTGATATTGAACCGGAAATCTTGCAGCAGCTTGCGGTGGATGCACGTTATGAGCCTTATATTCAACGCCAAGCGGAAGATGTTGCGGCCGTATTGAGGGATGAAGGGATCCGTATTCCACCTAGGTTGTCCTATGACGGGTTGCCGGGCCTCTCCCATGAAATGGTGGAAAAACTGAATGCGGTACGGCCCTCTTGTATTGCCGATGCGCAGCGCATTGAGGGCATGACCCCGGCAGCGATTCTTATTGTGTTGGCTGCGGTCAAGCGGCACGACAAGGGGAATGGCCGACTTGCTGGAAAGTCGAAAGAGCCGTCGGAGTCTGTACGGAATGCCGGGTAAGCGCGTTGCCGGGGAACTGACCCTGGCAGATATCGAAGCGGGTATCGCAGCGGCGGGTGATTTGCCGTTTTCTTTACCCGATCGTTTTCATGCCGATATTCGTGCCTATTTTGATTTGCTGGTCAAATGGCAAAAGGTACAAAATCTTGTTTCACGTGAAACAATCGATTCCTTTCCGGTTCGGCATCTGGCCGACAGTTTGCAGATTATTGGACATTTGGACCTGGGGTGTTCCCGTGTGATGGATATTGGCAGTGGGGGCGGGTTTCCGGCCATTCCGCTGGCGATTGCATGCAGGGAAAGAGAAATCGAGTTTGTGCTGGTTGAGGCCAACAGGCGCAAGGCTGCCTTTCTGCGCACGGTGGGTCGTGAGCTGGGCTTGAGTTTGAAAGTGCATGACAGGCGCATGGAGCAATTGCACGACAGCAATACGGAATCGATTGATGTTTTTACCAGCCGCGCCACAGCTTCCCTGGAACGATTATTTGAATGGTCCTGGCATTTATGGGCTGATTCAAGCCGTGCTCTTTTTCATAAAGGACGTGATTTCAATGTGGAAATTTCCCGGGCGCGTAGGAATTGGCTGTTCGATGTGATAATCTTGTCCAGCAGCACGGGGTCCGGCGGCGTGATTCTTTCCATTTCCGGTTTGCGGCGCCGGGGGCAGTTCTGTTCGGGGTAAGTTTTGGCGGAAAAACAGGTCAGCGACCTGTTTCTCCGTGAAGATGTTGGAGTTTTTCAGATGCGGCCGCGAATTCTTACATTGGCAAATCAAAAGGGTGGTGTTGGAAAAACGACAACGGCCATCAATCTGGCTACCGCCCTTGCTGCGGTCGGGGAACGGGTGCTGATCGTGGATGTTGATCCTCAGGGAAATGCATCGACGGGAATGGGCATTTCCCGTCAGGATCGTGGTATCTCGACCTATGAAATCATGGCTGGGGAAGCACGAATAGCCGATGCCGTGGTGGAAACCAGCGTGCCGGGGGTGGGTATGGTCCCCTCAACCATGGATCTGCTCGGGATCGAGTTGAGTATTGCGGATTCGGGGGATCGGGCCTTTCGCTTGCAGCGGGCGTTTGATGACATGGACGATGCGCGGATCGGTGACAAGCCCATAACTTACGTGCTGATCGATTGCCCGCCTTCTCTCAATCTCTTGACTATCAATGCCCTGGCGGCCGCCGATTCGGTGCTGGTGCCCATGCAGTGTGAATTCTTTGCTCTGGAAGGGCTCAGCCAGTTGTTGCAAACGGTGGAGCAGATCAAATCATCGCTTAATCCGCGCCTGCATGTGCAGGGTATCATCATGACCATGTACGACAGGCGTAACAATCTTTCTGACCAGGTGCTGGAGGATGTTCGTACCCAGATGGGAGATCTTGTCTATCGTACGGTCATTCCGCGAAATGTCCGCTTGTCGGAGGCACCATCCTTCGGCAAACCGGCTCTGCTATATGATCTGAAATGTGCCGGCAGCCAGGCCTATCTGCATCTGGCAACCGAAGTCATTCGTCGTGAACGTCAGCAAAGTGCGGCCTAAGGGGGCAGTCATGAGTGAAAAATCCAATCGACTTGGCCGTGGACTGGCCGCTCTCATAGGGGATGCGGCGCCAATTGCGGCGCCGCGGGTCGTGGAACCCAATGGAATCAAACGGTTGCCGGTCGAATTCATCATCGCCAACCGGCAGAATCCACGGACGGAATTTGATCCTGAACAATTGGCCGAACTGGCAAATTCGATTCGGGAAAAAGGCGTCATGCAGCCGTTGCTCGTGCGGCCCAGTGGCGATGATCCGGACATTTACGAACTGATCGCGGGGGAACGGCGCTGGCGGGCGGCCCAGGCGGCGGAATTGCATGAAGTCCCTGTGATCATCCGGGAGGTCGATGACCGGGAAGCGTTGGAACTGGCCATAATCGAGAACGTTCAGCGGGCCGATCTGAATGCCATTGATGAGGCTATGGGGTACGGGGAATTGATGGAACAATATTCCTACACCCAGAATGATCTGGCACAGGTGATCGGCAAGAGCCGCTCCCATGTGGCCAACACGCTGCGCTTGCTCAAGCTGCCGCGTGATGTGCAGAGCATGCTGGCCAATGGTGAACTGACGGCGGGACATGCCCGAACCTTGATCACGGCGGAAGATCCGTCGCGTCTGGCGCAACAGATACGGGAACAGGGATTGTCGGTGCGCCAGGCGGAAGCTCTCAATCAGAAGCGGCAGGACAAGCCGGGGCGCACCAAAGCTTTGCGTCCGATACGAGATGCCAACATCGTTGCCCTGGAAAAGGAACTGAGTGACGTTCTGGGCATGTCTGTGACCCTGAAGGGCAAGGGCGAGAGTGGGAAACTTGAAATTTCCTACAAGAATCTGGATCAACTCGATGCCCTTTGCCATCGTCTTCGAGGTTGAGGGGCCGAAGCGCGTCTGGTTCAGATGGAAACCATGTTATGCCATGTCGGTTTGACAGGGCCGTTTTTGGGTTGCGTAAATCCCAAAGGGTTTTTGCAGATATGTTTTGCCGAGTGCATCTGGTTCTGATTCCATCAGAACCATGCGCTATTTGTTTGATGTTACAGCATTTTTTGTTGTAAAAATTGCTTTACCTTTTTCGGGAAGTTCTCTGGTGCTGGCGTGCAGCGCGCTGGCACAGGCCGAGCAACAGCCGCCGGGTCAGGGTTTCTGCCAGCAACGGTGTCGTACGACTGTCGCGGGTTGCCCGGAAAATGTCCGCCAGCGCCTTTTCCAGCATTTCGGGGTTCCAGATTGTCAGCTGTGTCTGAATGGCGTTCTTGCGGGAAAAGTGTGGCCGAGGTCGCAGGCCCTGCATGGCCGTAGCGGGGGAGGCGCCATTTGTCATGCTTGCTGCTGCTTCGCGAAGCATCAGGAAATGCCGATTGAGTGAAATCAGCACAAGCTGTGGATCAAGGCCGGATTCAAGACCCCGGGTCAGCTGTTTTTCCAGTTCAGCGGGCTGGCCGGTGCCCGTTGCATCCAGGATCCTGTCCATGGTGACCATGGCGTTGTCTGCACAAAGGTTCTGGACATCGGGCAGGGAAAGTTTCTTGTCCTGAAGGGCAAAACAGACGAGTTTTTCCAGTTCACGGCGGGTGATTTCCCGGTCATTTCCCAGAATTTCGCCCAGATAGAGTTTTGCCTCGCGGGAAATGGCAATACCTTCATTGGCAAAGGTTTGCTCGATGAGGTGGTTCAAGGTGCGTTGATCGTCCGCATAACAGGGAAGGGTCCAGGCATTGGGCGCCTTTTCCAGGCGGCCACGCAGCTTGTCTCTTGGTGTCAGGTTTGCCGCTTCCAGCACGACAAGGGGCGGGGAAGGTTCATTGAGCAGGGGCTCCAGCGCGGGGAGAAGCTTGCCGTCAGCCCCGCCAATACGAATGACGGGCCGGGGACCAAAAAGGGAATCGGTCATGGCCAGAACCAGCAAACGGTCCGGTGTTTCATCCATTTCGGACTGGGTCAGGGGGATGATTTCCGTTTTTTGTTTTCTTGCGGCTCGTTCTGACAGGTGACGGCCGCGCTCGGCAACCAGCCCGGCATCGGGGCCGAAAAACAGGAAAATGCCACCGCTCAGATCGCATGTGCGAAGAAAGTCATCGACCTTGTAGGCCTTGATAGATGTCATTTCCCGGATGCGTCTTGCGCCAGAACACTCATGATGGTCAGGCGAACGGATTCGGCAAGCTGGTGGGCGGCCCGTTCGCTGGTATCATTGGCCGCCTGTTGGGTAGCGGCAGATTGGGGTGTGCCGACATAGGTTGCCGAGGCGGTACGGGTGCCGTCGAACAGGGTTGATGAAC
>JALWTJ010000316.1 GCA_027082895.1 Hyphomicrobiales bacterium
CGGTGGCAATCATGGCCCTGATCGCCACCGGACAGACCCTTGTCATCCTGACCCGCAACATCGACCTTTCGGTCGGATCGATTGTCGGCTTTACCGCCTTTGCCACCGGCGCCATGATTTCGGCCAACCCGGACATGGCGCCCCCTCTTGTGGTTCTGTACGCGATGGTTCTTGGGGCCGGATTTGGCGCGATTAATGGGGTACTCGTGGCCTATGTGAAAGTGCCCGCCATCATTGTCACGCTGGCGACGCTGGCCCTGTTCCGCTCGGCACTCGTCGAGTTCTCCAACGCCAAGTCCATCACCTCTTCCCAACTGCCCATGTGGCTGGTGGATTTCCCCAATACGGTCCTGTTCCGTTCCGGCCAGTTTCAGTTCAGAGCGGGATTTGCCGCTGCCATCATCGTGGTGCTGATCGCCCATTTTGCCCTGTCCCGTTTTCGCCCGGCACGCAAGTTTTATGCCGTCGGGTCAAACCCGGAAGCTGCACAGATGGCCGGTATCAATGCCCGGGCAACGGTTTTTGCCGCCTTTGTCATCGCCGGGATGCTGTCCGGCCTTGCCGGCTTCATGTTTCTGGCCCGCTTTGGCAACATCACGGTGGTGGCCGGCCTGGGGTTCGAACTCAAGTCGGTTGCCGCCGCCGTACTGGGAGGGGTCAATATCTTTGGCGGGTCAGGCACGGTGATCGGAGCGTTTATCGGCGCCATCCTCGTGGACCTGATCGATACCTCGCTGGTGCGCTGGGATCTGGTTTCCGAGTTCTCGCGTGAAGCGGTGCTCGGGGCGCTGATTCTGCTGTCGGTTACGGCGGACGCGGTGCTGATGCGACGTCTGATTGCCGCGCGGGTCAACCGGGAGCGGAAAAAGGCCGAGCAGGCTGCCACGCGCTTGTCTGCTCCCCAAGAGGAGACCGCACAATGACCCGGAAAGATGGGATGGGCTTCATGCTGGATCGTCTGAAAAGCTGGGAAGGCTTGCTCCTTCTGGTGCTGGTGCTGATCATTGCCAGCAATGCTGCTTTCGTGCCCCAATATTTCACCCTTTCCAACCAGATCAATCTGTTCCAACTGTCCATCGAAAAGATCATCGTCGCCCTTGTCATGACCTTCATCATCATCAACGCGGAAATCGACCTGTCCGTGGGCTCCACCATGGGTCTGGCGGCCTGCTCCTTTGGCTGGCTGTTTCAGGCCGGAATGCCGCCCCCCCTCATCATTCCCGTGGTACTGGGCATCGGTGTGCTGGCCGGTGCGCTCAATGGATATTTCATTGCCCGCGTCGGTCTGCCTTCCCTGGTGGTAACGCTTGCTTCCCTGATCGGCTATCGTGGCCTGGCCCGGGTTCTGGTGGAGGACAGGGGGATAACGGATTTCCCGGACTGGTTCGACGCGCTGGGACAGCAGGGCTTCATCGGCCCGTTTCCGTTCGCGTTCCTGGCCTTCATCGTGCTGTTCTGCGTGCTCTATGTGGTGCTGCACAAGACCGGGTTCGGCCGCAACACCTATGCCATCGGCACCAATCGCGATGTGGCCGATTATGCCGGCATCGACAGCGCTGCCCACAAGATGAAACTGTTCATTGCCTCCGGTCTGGTTGCTGCATTTGCCGGATTGCTATATGCGGCCCGGGTAGGGGCGGTCAGAGGTGATGTGGCACTGGGATTTGAACTGGATATCATTACCCTGGTACTGCTCGGGGGGGTGAGCATATTTGGCGGGTCGGGCAGCCTGATCGGCACGCTTCTGGCCCTGCTCATCGTGCTCAACCTGCGCAATGGCATGGCGTTGATGAATATCACCGGCCATATCCAGACCGGGGTAATCGGCCTTCTGCTCATTGCCTCGGTGGTTGTGCCCAGATTGAACGTTTCAGGCCTGTTCAAGAAATCCGAATCCCGGGGGACACCCCCAGATCGGGAGACCAGAACATGAAAAAGAATGTTGCTCGCGTAGAATTCAAGAAGCCCATTGTCCGTGAATCCGTGGCCGAAATGGTGGCGCGCCGGGTTCTGGACATGGTGACATCGGGTGTTCTGAAGGCAGGGGACCAGTTGCCCCCGGAAAGGGAACTGGCCGAAATGCTGTCCGTTTCACGTCCCTCGGTTCGTGAAGCCATTCGCGGCCTGTCCATCCTGGGGGTGGTGCGCTCCCGGCAGGGGGGAGGGGCTTATATTTCGGAACTGGATGCGGATGCCCTTTTGGGCCCCATCCAGTTTTTCCTCTCGCTTCAGGATGTCAACATCCGCGAACTGTATGATGCCCGATCCCTGATCGAAAGCGACGTGGCGCGAAGGGCGGCCGAAAACATGAGCGAAGCGGATCTGGCGGAACTGGAATCCATTCTGGACGCCCAGCAGGCGCTTCTTTCCGATACCATTGCCTTTCGCGCTTCGGACTTCAAGTTTCACAAGACGATCTGGATCGGTTCGGGCAACGCGTTTCTCAAGAGGATCGGGGAAAGCCTCAATGTCATGGGGCTGGAATTTCGCAAGCGGGCAACGGAAAACACTCGTGTTCTGGCCCAGAGCTATGCCGATCACCGGCGCTTGTTTGATGCGTTGAAGGCCCGTGATGCGGAGCGAGCGGCGCGGGCAGCCGAAAAGCACATGCAGAATGTCTATCAATCCACCGTCTCGCAATCGGAGAGTGAAAAATGAAAGCAAGACTGGGTGTTGTGGGCACCGGCTGGTGGGCCACTTTCAATCATATTCCGACCGTTCAGGGGGGGGACGATGCGGAAATCGTTGCCATTTGCGATCTGGATGCGGACCGTCTGAAAACCGTTGGCGAACAGTTTTCCATCGCGGCGCGCTACACCGACCTTTCCCAAATGCTGGCCGGGGAAAACCTTGACGGCGTCATGGTTTCAACCCCCCATGTGGCCCACGTGGGCCCGGCGGTGCAGGCTCTTGAAGCGGGCTGCCATGTGCTGGTGGAAAAGCCCATGGCTACCAGTGCCGCCGATGGGTGGGCCATCGCCAATGCGGCAAAAAGGGCCAACCGTCAGGTGCTGGTGCCCACGGGCATGAATTTCACCGGCTTCACCCAAGATGCCGTTGAAATGGTCAGGGAAGGAAGAATCGGAACCGTTCGCCATGCCGTCTGCCAGATGGGGTCGGCCCTTGATGACCTGTTCTCCGGTGAACCCATGATGGAGACAAAGGACCATCTTTTTCGCCCTCCCGCTGCCACCTGGGCCGACCCGAAAAGGGCAGGCGGTTATGGATGGGGGCAGATGTCCCATTCCCTGGGCTGGTTGCTCCATGTAAGCGGCCTGAGGTTCCAGTCCGTATATTGCATGGACACCAAGTCGAAATCCGGCGTGGATTTTTATGATGCAGCAGTGGCCCGTGCCACCAATGGGGCAACGGTCTCCCTGTCCGGATCTGCTACTGTTCCCAAGCATATCGGCATGCACATGGACATCCGTATTTATGGCACTGAGGGCATGCTGGTCTTTGACAATGAACGCGCCCGCCTGTCCCTGTTCAGGATGGATGGAAAGGACGAGGTGCTTCATCTGGAACAGTCCGAAGTGGAATATGACGGGGAACTGCCGGTCAGGGTGTTTGCTGCCCTTTGCGCGGGTAAAGACGTGATCAACGCTGCTGACGGCGACAATGGCGCCCGGGTTACCGAAGCGCTGGATGCGCTCTACCGCTCCGCTGCAACGGGCCAGCTGGCTATCGTGGAGGAATGAAGCCATGTATCTGTCCCTGACCGCCTGGTCCTTTCCCGCTCTCACCCTGAATGAAGCTGCCGCTGTCTCCCGGGCGCTGGGAATCGGGGCCCTTGATGTCGGGCTGTTCTACCGTTCGGCCCTTGAAAAGGACCTGATCCTGAATGACCCTGCCGCCGCCGCCGCTCCATTGGCATCCCTTGGGGTAAAAATTCCCAACTATTATCACCTGTTCGGGGAGGGACTGGCCGGGCGCAATCTGGCCCTTCCCGGAACCCTTGAGAAAAATATTGCGGACTTGCGCCAGGTGCTGGCCTTTGCCGATGCGGCGGGTATTGCCACCGTGTTCATTCTGCCCGGCGTGATCAATCCCGGACAGTCCCGGCGCGATGCATTTGACGTTTCGGCCAAAAGCCTGATCGAAATGGGAAAGGCAACCGGGGACTTCAAAGCCACGATCTGCATCGAACCCCATGTGCATTCCTTTGCCGAGTCGCCTTCCATCGTCATGGAACTGGTTGAGCAGACCGGCATTCGTCTGGCGCTGGACTATTCCCATTTTGCCTGTCTTGGATACCGGCAGGAAGAAATCGACCCGCTGGCGCCTCATGCCGCCCACGTCCATTTGCGGCAGGCTCGAATGGGGGCGTTGCAGACAAAATTTGCCCAGGGCACCCTGAATTTTCCTGCCATGTTCGCGACCCTTGATGCGGCGGGCTACAAGGGAGCTCTGGCAATCGAGAACGTGCATCAGGATTACATGAACACACTGTTCGAAGATGTGCTGACGGAAACCGTTGCCATGCGGGATTGCTGGCTGGAGTGGAACAAGGGGAGGAAGGAATGAGTCGCTATTGCTGGGTTGCCGAAGTCCGTCCCGGATATGAGGACGAATATGTAAAACGCCATGATGAAATCTGGCCGGAAATGCTGGATGCGCTCAAACAGGCCGGTTTCCGCAACTACTCCATTTTCCG
>JALWTJ010000317.1 GCA_027082895.1 Hyphomicrobiales bacterium
ACATTGCCGCCTGTGCCGGGGCCGCCCTCGATCACCTGCTCGGCGCACCCGAAGAACTGATGCGCTTCATGTCCGCCTGTGGCTACACGCCCGACACCCTGCGCGCATCCGTTGGCACCCCCGAACTGCACCGGGCCCTTGTTGATCATTTTGCCGCCCATGAACCCCTGCTGCTCGCCCTGTGCGCCAACGGCGCCATCTCCCAGCGCCGGTTCATGGATTGCTGGCAGCGGATGAACCGGCAGGACCGATGACACCGGAACGCGCAAAAGAGCCCGGTTGCCGCATGTCCCTGGCGTACCTGTGCCGAGATTGCCTGCACGATTTCGAGGGGGAAAGCGAAACTGTCCTGACCCGCTGCCCCGAATGCGCTTCCTCGCGCCTTCTGGCCCACGACGAACTGCACGATCTGTCCATCGCCCATATTGATTGCGACGCCTTTTATGCATCGGTTGAAAAGCGGGACAACCCGGCCCTGCGGGACAGGCCGGTCATTATCGGGGGAGGTCATCGCGGCGTCGTGGCCACCTGCTGTTACCTGGCCCGCATGAAGGGCGTTCATTCCGCCATGCCCATGTTCACCGCCCGCCGCAAATGCCCCGATGCCGTCATCATCCCCCCCGACATGCACAAATACAGCACCGTCAGCCGCCAGATACGCCAGATGATGAATAGCCTGTCGCCCCTGGTCGAACCCCTGTCCATCGACGAGGCCTTCATTGACCTGAACGGAACCCGTGAACTGCACAAGGCCTTTCCCGCCAAGACCCTGGCCCGCTTTGCCCGCAAGGTCGAGCAGGAACTGGGCCTGACGGTCTCCATCGGCCTGTCCCACAACAAGTTTCTGGCCAAGATTGCCTCGGACCTGGACAAGCCCCGCGGCATGGCCCTGATCGGCAGAAAGGAAACCCGTGCCTTTCTCGCTCCGCGCCCCATTTCCATCATCTACGGAGTGGGAAAGGTATTTGCAAAGAAGCTCCGGGACGACGGCTTTTCCACCATCGGCCAATTGCAGAACCATGATCCGGACGATCTCGCCCGCCGCTACGGGGAACTGGGCATGCGGCTGGCCCAACTCGCCCGAGGGGAAGACCGGCGCCGCCTGAGCGTTTCCCGACCGGCCAAATCCATCTCCTCGGAAACCACCTTCAATACCGATCTGCGAGATTTTGAAACCCTCTCCACCCATTTGCTGGCCCTGTGCGAAAAAGTCTCCCTGCGCATGAAGCAGCAGCGTTTCGTCGGGCACACCGTCACCCTGAAACTCAAGACCGCCGATTTCCGCTCCCGTACCCGCGCCCGCCATCTGACCCTGCCCACCCAACTGGCCCATGTCATCTATGAAACCGCCGCCCACCTGCTGCAGCGGGAGATGGATGGCACCGCTTTCCGCCTGATCGGCGTAGGCATGGGCGGACTGGAAGAAACCACTGTTGACGATCCGGTCGACCTGCTGGAGCCCGCCATTGCCCGCAAGGCCGCCGCCGAACGGGCCATGGATCGCGTTCGGGAAAAATTCGGCCCCGGTGCTCTTGTCAGAGGCAAACTTTATCGACAAAGACGAAACGAAAACGTATCTTCCCCCCGAACGCCAGATACCAACAGCCCACACGGTGATACGGATTGAATACCCGGGCCCGGATACCAGACAAACGGACGCCATCCGCAAGAGCAGATGCCCCTCCCCCCCCCAACAGGAACAGCAAGCCGATGACTGAAAACCCACGAGACGACATTGCCGCCCGCCTGAAGGAACTCGGGATCACCCTGCCCCGGGCCGCAAGCCCCCTTGCCTCCTATGTGCCCCTGGTGCGAACCGGCAACCTGCTGTTCATTTCCGGCCAGCTTTCCGCAAACGAAGACGGGCTGATCACCGGAACCCTTGGCCGGGATATCACCCTGGATGCTGCCCGCACCGGCGCCCGCAATGCCGCTCTGAGCATTCTCGCCCAGATCGAACAGGCGGCAAACGTTCCCCTTGATCGCGTCTCCCGTTTCGTCAAGCTGTCCATTTTCGTTGCCAGCGCCCCCGATTTTCACGAACATCACCTGGTGGCCAACGGTGCCTCGGATATCATTGCCGAAATTTTCGGGGATAGGGGCAAACATGCCCGCGCCGCCTTTGGCGTGGCCGCCCTTCCCATGGGGGCTGCCGTGGAAATCGAAGCGGTGGTGGAAATCGCTCCATGACCGACATGACGGACATGAAGGAAATTCTCAAATATCCCATTGCCCACCGTGGCCTGCACGACCGCAAGAAAGGCGTGATCGAAAACTCATCCACCGCCTTTGCCCGTGCCATCAAGGCCGGATACGGTATTGAAACCGATCTGCAATTGAGCGGTGACGGCGTGCCCATGGTCTTTCACGATTCCGATCTGGCCCGTCTGACCCGGCAGAAAGGCAAGGTCAATTCCCTGAGCGCCGGCCAGCTGTCCCGCATCCGGCTCACCGCCAGCAGGAAGAAGGATACCCCCCAGACCTTCGCCGAACTGCTGCAACAGGTGGACGGTCAGGTTCCGCTGGTGGTGGAACTGAAGCAGCAGGAAGATGGGCGCAACGCCCAACTCGCCAGAGCCGCCGCTGAGGCAGCACGAGACTATGAGGGACCACTGGTTTTCAAGTCCTTTTATCCCGACCTGCTCCGGGAAGTGAAAAATGCCGGATTTGCCGGCCCGGTGGGCATCGTTCTGACACGCATCACCCCTTCCAGCGACCATTATAACGAACTGTCGGCCCTGCAGCGGTTTGCGGTGCACAATCTGCTGCACTATCCCGGATCCCGCTTTGATTTCATTTCGTCCGATCACATGGCCCTGGACCTGCCTGCCGTGCGGCTGCTACACCATTTCGGCATGCCCGTCATGACCTGGACGGTGAACGATTTTGCCACCGAACAGAAAACCCGCGGCCATGCGGACCAGATCGTGTTCGAACAATATCTGCCCTATCGTGCCACACGCTGACCTGACGGCCACCATCCATCCGGCCGCCGCCGCGATTTCCCCCGAGACGTGGGATGCAATGGTACCCGCAACCCGGGGCAGGCCGGACCACCCGTTTCTGCGCCATGCCTTCTTCCATGCCCTTGAAGAATCGGGCAGTGCCACCCCCGAAACCGGCTGGCACCCGCACCATGTTCTGCTGACCCGAGGGGACGAGCCGGTCGGCCTGCTTCCCCTCTACCTGAAGACCCATTCCATGGGCGAATATGTGTTCGATCATGCCTGGGCCGATGCCTTTGACCGCGCAGGCGGGCGCTACTACCCGAAGTTCCAGTCCTCCATCCCGTTCACTCCCGTCACCGCCCCCCACCTGCTGGTGCCCTCCGGCGACATTTCCCTTCAGAAGACCCTGCTGGATACGGCAATCCAGATGGCATCCGAGAACAATATTTCATCGGTCCATGCCACCTTCGTTTCCCCCGAGGAAGAAAGACTTGCCGAACAGGCCGGATGGCTCACCCGTCGGGATATCCAGTTCCACTGGCAGAACCGCAACTATTCCGATTTCGAAGACTTCCTGTCCTCCCTTGCCTCCCGCAAGCGCAAGGCCATTCGCAAGGAGCGTCAGAGGGCGGTACAGGGCGGCATCTCGATTCACTGGTTTCACGGTCATGAAATCACCGAAACCCTGTGGGACCATTTCTTTGAATTCTACCAGGACACCGGCGCGCGAAAATGGGGCTCCCCCTACCTCACCCGCTCCTTTTTCTCGCGCATTTCCGCCGCCATGCCCCAGTCGACAAGCCTGATAATGGCCCGGCAGGAAGGACGATATATCGCCGGCGCCCTGAATTTTTCCTCTTCAACCACCCTTTACGGCCGCTATTGGGGCTGCAATCGCAATGTGCCGTTCCTTCATTTCGAGCTGTGCTATTATCAGGCCATCGAACATGCCATTGCCCACAAGCTGCAACGGGTCGAAGCAGGTGCCCAGGGCCCGCACAAGCTGGCCCGCGGCTATGAAGCGACCACCACCCGCTCCATCCACTGGCTTGCCAACCCGTCCCTCCGCAATGCGGTGAAAAACTATCTCGAACAGGAACGCCAGGCCATCGCCCACGATCAGGAAACCCTTGACCGCGCCTCCCCCTTCAGGAAACTGCAACCATGACCCCTCAACAGCCGGTCCCCCCGGCAAACAAGGAGACCTGCACCATGCCCGCTTACGATCCGCAAAACATCTTCGCCAAGATCCTTGAAGGGACGATCCCCAGCGTCAAGATCTTTGAAAACGACATCTGCCTTGCCATCATGGACGCCTTTCCCCAGTCCCCCGGCCACGGGCTCGTTCTGCCCAAGGCGCCTTCCCGCAACCTGCTGGATGCCGACCCGGACGATCTGTCCCGTCTCATCCCCCAGGTTCAGAAGCTGGCGCAGGCAACCTCAAAGGCCCTGAATGCCGACGGCATTCGTATTGCCCAGTTCAACGAAGCCCCCGCCGGGCAGACCGTGTTTCACCTGCATTTTCACGTCATTCCCATCTACGAAGGACAGGAACCGGGGCAGCATGCCGACAAGATGGCCGACCCTGAACAACTGGCAGAACTGGCAGAAAAAATCGCAGCGGAACTTTAACCCGGAACACGAAGAACATATCCCTGCATGTTGAAATGCAGGGATATTCCCGGAGATTTCTCCCCCGTT
>JALWTJ010000318.1 GCA_027082895.1 Hyphomicrobiales bacterium
GTGTCTCTTGAGGTGCATCCGGGTGAAATCGTTGCGCTTCTGGGCGAGAATGGCGCGGGAAAGTCCACCCTCATCAAGGTATTGGGCGGTATTCACCGGCCCGATGCCGGGCAGGTCTCCATAGGTGGAACCCCTTATGTCCATCTGCCCGGACAGATCAACAAGCGCCAGGCGGTCGCCTTCATCCACCAGGATCTGGGCCTGATTGACTGGATGTCGGTGGCCGAAAACATCGCCTTTGCCGTGGGCTATGCCAGAAAGGCGGGAGGCCTCATCGACTGGGCGGAAACACGGCGCGTTGCCGAACGGGCCCTGAAACTGGTCGAAGCAAATTTCCCGGCAACGGCCCGGGTTTCCAACCTGACGCGCACCGAAAAATCCCTGGTTGCCATCGCCCGTGCACTGGCGGTGGATTGCGATTTCCTGGTTCTGGACGAGCCCACGGCGAGCCTTCCGGCGGACGAGGTGGAACGTCTGTTTGCCGTTCTGGAACGCCTGCGCGAGCGCGGCGTCGGCATGATTTATGTATCCCATCGCCTCGACGAGATTTTCCGCATTGCCGATCGTGTCGCGGTCCTGCGTGATGGCGAAATGGTGGGCGCGTCTGCCGTATCCGAAACGAATGCTGAGGAGCTGGTGCACCTCATCGTGGGCAGCAAGGTACGCGAAATCGTCCGCCCCACCCTCACGGACGGGACACTGGCCCTTGACGTTCGGGATTTGCAGGTCGAAGGGGGCAGCCCTGTCTCCTTCCAGGTCAGACATGGGGAACTGGTCGGTCTCGTCGGTCTGCGGGGCGCCGGGCACGAGGATATCGGGCGCGCCCTGTTCGGCCTTGCCGGTCACCAGGGAACGATCACCATGGACGGACGCGAACCGGATCTGTCAACGCCGCAGGGGGCGCTCGAGTCCGGGTTCGGGTTCCTCGCCCGTGACCGGTTGACCGAATCCATCGCCCCGGGACTGAGCATCCGGGAAAACATATTCATCAACCCGGCCATTCACGATCGTGGCCTGTTTTCATTGATGCGAGCGAGCACCGAAGCACGCAAGTGCGAGGCGATCGGTCAGAAGGTGGAGCTTTCGCCCAATGATCCGAACCTGTTTATCGAAGCCCTGTCCGGCGGCAACCAGCAAAAGGTCGTGGTCGGCCGCTGGATCGACACCGGGCGCCGGTTCCTGATCGCAGAAGACCCCACCTCCGGCGTCGATGTGGGCGCCAAGGCCGGAATCTACAACCTGCTTTTCGAAGCGCTCGAATCGGGAATGGGCGTGCTCATCGTCTCCACGGATTTCGAAGAAATATCCAATATCTGCCACCGGGCCCTGGTCTTCAGCCGCGGGAGCATCGTCAAGGAACTTTCAGGCGACAACCTGACCACCAAATCACTGATTCAGGCCGCATCAGCCAGTGAGGCGGCCGGGGAGAGGGAGAGGAAGACACATGCAATCCATTGAATCGAATGCACTGGAGCCAACCGAAGACGAACTCGCCGGTGCCTCGATAGGGGAAAAGATCATCCGTCTTGTCCCGGTCTACGGACTGGTAATCCTGACGGTGTTGCTGATCGTTCTTTTCTCGATCCTTTTGCCCAGCACCTTTCCCACCATGCTCAACCTGCGCGCGATCCTTTCGGACAAGGCAATCATCGCCCTGCTGTCGCTGGCCGCCATCATTCCCATGGCCGCCGGACGCATCGACCTCACGGTCGGCTACGGGATCGTCCTGTGGCATGTCCTTGCCATTTCGCTGCAACTCTACCTTGGCCTGCCCTGGCCCCTGGCGGTACTGATCGTTCTCGTGCTTGGAGCCTTTGTCGGCTTTCTGAACGGTCTGCTGGTCGAAGTAGCCAAGATCGACGCCTTCATCGCCACCCTTGGCACCGGCACCATCCTTTACGCGCTGGCACTCTGGCACACGGGTGGACGCCAGGTCGTGGGCGTTCTGCCCCAGGGCTTTTATGCCATCAGCGGCACTTTCGTGTTCGGGCTTCCGATCACCGCCTTCTATGTCTTTGCCATCACCATCATTCTCTGGATCGTTTTCGATCATCTCCCGATCGGCCGGTATCTGTATGCCATTGGCGCCAACCCGCGCGCAGGCGCGCTGAACGGGATTCCAACACGCAAATTCGTTGTTGGCGCCTTCATTGCGTCAGGCACACTCACGGCTTTGACCGGTGTTCTGCTGGCGTCCAGGCTGCGTATCGGCCAGGCCAGCGTCGGCCTCGAATACCTGCTGCCGGCCCTCGTGGGCGCCTTTCTCGGCTCGACCACGATCAAACCCGGCCGCGTCAACGTCTGGGGCACCATCGTCGGGGTTGCGATCCTGGCGGTCGGTATTTCCGGAATTCAGCAATTCGGCGGCTCATTCTGGGTCGAGCCGATGTTCAATGGTTCGACGCTTCTGATTGCCATCGGAATCGCGGGCTATGCGCAGCGCAAAAGGGGAGCGGTGCGCAAATAACGACTGATAACTGAGAAGGAGGAAACCTCATGTTTAAGAACGTAACCAGAGCAGCCATTCTGGCTGTTGCCCTTGCGGGAACTGCGGGCGGTGCTTTTGCCGACCCCATGGCTGATGCAAAGGCATTCGTTGATACCTACGCCCAGCGCGTGACCACCTGGGATGGCCCGACCACCGGCCCCAAGGCGGCCGCCGACAAGACCATCGTCGTGCTGGCCGGCGACATGAAGAACGGCGGCATCCTCGGGGTGACCAACGGCCTTCAGGAAGCCGCAAAGGTCATGGGCTGGGATGTACGCGTGCTCGATGGCGCGGGCTCCGTGCAGAACCGCACGGCAATCTTCAACCAGGCCCTGACGCTGAAGCCCGACGGAATTGCCATTCTGGGCTTTGATGCGATCGAGCAGCAGGTCGGGGTTGATGCAGCCAAGGCCGCCGGCATTCCGCTTGTCAGCTGGCATGCCGGACCCAAGGTCGGGCCCGATCCCGAACAGGGAATCTTTACCAATGTGACCACGGACGCAATGGATGTTGCCAAAGCCGCGGCCGACTGGGCGTTCGTTGACGCTGGCGGGCACCCCAAGGTGGTGATCTTTACCGACAGCTGCTGTGCGATTGCCATCGCCAAGGCGGACCGGATGAAGGAAGAGATCGAAAGCCTGGGCGGGGAAGTGCTGGAATATGTCGACACCCCCATTGCCGACACCTCGAACCGGATGCCGACCCTGACCACGGCGCTGCTGCAGCGCTATGGCAGCAAGTGGACACATTCCCTTGCCATCAACGACATCTATTTCGACTTCATGGCACCCAGCCTTGCCGCCGCAGGTATCGGTGGTGAAGATCAGCCCATCGCCGTTGCTGCCGGGGACGGCTCCGAAAGTGCCTACCAGCGGGTCCGCACCGGCCAGTATCAGGCGGTGACAGTTGCCGAACCCCTGAACCTGCAGGGCTGGCAGCTGGTCGACGAACTGAACCGTGCGGTTCAGGGAGAAGACCCCTCCGGCTATGTCTCGCCACTGCATGTCGTCACCAAGGAAAATGTCGACTATGATGGCGGCCAGGACAATGTGTTTGATCCCGATAACGGTTACCGGGACGAATACCGCAAGATCTGGGGCAAATAAGAACCATTCCGGGGCCGGGGGCATTTCAGCCCCCGACCCTGGCACCCGAAAGGGGAAAGCCCCCGAAAGGAAAGAGCCATGGCACAAATCCTGATGCTCGTCGAAAAGAGCGATCACCAGATCAGCTGGTATGATGTGGATACCGGCAAGCGCGTTGGAAAACCCGTCGCGCTTCCCCGTTTCCCCCATGAATTCACCGTCGACGCCCAGAACCGCTATGCCTATGTCGGGCATTATGGCGTGAAATCCTCGTCCGAAGAGGGTACGCAAGGCCACAGCGTCATCGTGATAGACATAGCGGCGCAGGAAATCGTCCACAATTACGATACGGGCACCCATGCACGCCCCCATGGCATCGGCCTTGATGATCAGGGCCGGCTTTATGTTCTTTCCGAATACACCGCCCACCTGCTGATCAAGGAAAACCCCCGGGCCTTCGATCAGGGCTGGGACCGTATCGTGCCGACGGGAGGCAAAAAATCCCACCTGTTCGCGCTGACGGGTGACGGACGCACCTGTTATTCCATGAATCTGGATTCGGGCGACGTCACCGTCTTCGACCCGTATGATGATTCGGCCACTCCCGTTTCCATCAAGACCGGCACCAAGCCCGAAGGCCCCTATCTGACCCCGGATGGTGCAACCCTTTATGTGGCAAACAGGGGGTCCGGCACCATTGCCATTGTCGATACCCGGACGCAGAGCGTGCGCCAGACCTTCACCGCCGCGCCCGACTGCTGCCGGATCTATTGGGACAGCAAGCGCAACCGGCTGATGACCATCAATTATCTGGACAAGTCCCTGAGCATTTTCGACGCATCAACGGGGCGTGAAATTCACCGCCACAGGATGCCGGCATTTGCCCTTGCCATGAACGTCGATGCCAGCGAAGACTTCGCCTATATCGCCATCGATTGCCAACAGGTGCAACGCATCAGTCTGGACAGCTTCGAGGTGGTCCGCACCCTTGAAACCGGAAAGGAACCGGATGTCATGCATGTGTTGCCGGACGGTTACTTTGCGTGAGGCTGAATACCGGGAGCAGGACC
>JALWTJ010000319.1 GCA_027082895.1 Hyphomicrobiales bacterium
GTTTCACACCCCGCGGCCAGCATTTCGAGCTGGGAATTGCCGAAATGAACCTGTTTCTGTTCCTCGGGGCGGCGGGCCTGTCCCATTCCCTGTTCGGCCAGCGCATCCTGCCCGTGGGCACCCTTTACGATCCCTTCATTTCCCGGGGGCTGGATGCCCTGAACTATGCCTGTTATCAGGATGCCCGCTTTCTGCTCGCCGGGACCCCCTCCGGGGTATCCCTTGCCGGGGAGGGGGGCGCCCATCAATCCATCGCCGCCCCCCTGATCGGCCTTTCCCAGGATGGGCTGGCCGCCTTCGAGCCGGCCTTTGCCGACGAACTGGCGGTGCTGGTGGACTGGGCATTCGATTACATGCAGCGCGATGGGGAAAAGAACCTGTCCGACCCCGGCCAACCGGTCTGGTCCCGGGATCTGTCAGGTGGTTCGGTCTATCTGCGCCTGTCCACGCGCACCCTGGAGCAGCCCCCCCGGGAGATGACGCCGGAGTTGTCCGACGGCATCATTCAGGGGGCCTACTGGCTGAAGCCGCCGGATCCCTCCTGTTGCGTGGTGATTGCCTTTCAGGGGGTCATGGCCAGCGAAGCCATTGCGGCGGCCGGCATGGTGGGGGCCGACCGGCGCAATGTTGCGCTTCTGGCCATCACCTCCGCCGACCGGCTGAATGCGGGCTGGCACGCCGCCCAGCATGCACGGCTGGCCGGAAAGGCCGATGCCACCTGCCACGTGGAACGCCTGCTGGCCCAGGTTCCCGATTGCGCAGGGCTGGTAACCGTCATTGACGCCCATCCCCTGACCCTTGGCTGGCTGGGCAGTGTGCGCGGCCATCGCACCCTGACGCTGGGGGTCGAGCATTTCGGCCAGACCGGCACCGTCAATGACCTGTACCGGCATTTTGAAATCGATGCTGCCGCCATCGCCCGCGCCGCCCGCAGCCTTGTGAGTGGTTGAAACGGGCTACCACCGGGGCGGAGGGTATTTGGTGGTGCTTGCAAGAAGCATGGTGCCCCCCTACAAGGCCGTCATGACATGAGGGATGCAAGGAATGCCACTGGAGCGTTTCCACCGGTCCAGCACCTCCGCCGCTGCCAGAAAGAAATTTACAGCCGTGACTGAAACCATTCCATCGACCCCCACTTTCCCGAAAGAACCGGACCGGGCCTTTTGCGTTGCCCCCATGATGGACTGGACGGACCGGCACTGCCGATTTCTGCACCGCCGGTTGAGCAAGCGTGCCCTGCTGTTCACCGAAATGGTGACGAGTGCCGCGCTGGTACATGGGGAACCGGCGCGCCTGCTGGAGTTCGATCCGTGCGAACACCCCCTTGCGGTGCAATTGGGCGGATCGGACCCGGACGAGCTGGCCCGCGCCACCCGCATCTGCGATCGGTTCGGCTTTGACGAAATCAACCTGAATGTGGGGTGCCCTTCCGACCGGGTGCAGTCGGGCAATTTCGGGGCCTGCCTGATGGCGGAGCCGGATCGCGTGGCTGCCTGCGTTACGGCCATGCGCGGGGAAACAGACCGGCCCGTCACCGTAAAGTGCCGTATCGGGATTGATGATTCCGACGTGGAAAAGGATCTGGACCGGTTTGCCGATGCCATGGCCGAAGCAGGAGTCGCAGCCCTTTATGTGCATGCCCGCAAGGCATGGCTTGAAGGGCTGAGTCCGAAGGAAAACCGCGACGTCCCTCCTCTGGATCATGGGCGGGTGCACCGGCTGGCGGCCCGCATGGCTCCCTTGCCGGTTGTCATCAATGGCGGCATTGGCGCCCTTTCGGAATGCCGGGAACATCTGCGCCATGTCAGCGGGGTCATGCTGGGTCGTGCCGCCTATCACGATCCCATGCTCCTGGCCCGGGTGGATCAGGAAATCTTTGGCGATCCCCGGCCCCCAATTACCCTGGAGCAGACAGGGCGGATCATGGCAGACTATGCCGCCGGGCAGATGCAAAAGGGCGCCCGCCTGCACCATGTGACCCGCCACATGATCGGCCTTGCCCGCGGCTTGCCCGGTGCGAAACGATTCCGCCAGATACTGACCATGGATGTGCTGGAGGAAGGGGCAGGGCCCGAAGTGATCGGGAATGCCTTTGCTGCCCTCAAGAAGGCTGGAGAACCGGCAAATGCCGGCTGATGCTGGCCGCGAACCCTCCGAGAGGGAGCGGGCGGGCCGCCGGCACCAATGGGTGCCGGCAAGCCATTTTCCTGACGGCTTTTCTGGGGCCTAGAGCGTGTCTGTTTCTGATGGAATCAAGACCACGCTCTATCTGTTTGATATTTCCGCACTTCTTGTCCGAAAACCGCTTCACACTTTTCGGGAAGTGCTCTAAAGGCTGTCGACCACCTGCTTGAGCAGGCCCTGAACCTTGCCTGCGATGTCGCCCAGCGAGGGGTTTTCGATGGCCTGCATGGAGGCCATGGGATCCACCGCCGACACTTCCACCTTGCCGTCATCAAGCTGCTGTACGATCACGTTGCAGGGCAGCATGGTGCCGATCTTGTCTTCGGCCTGCAATGCCTTGTGCGCAAAGCCGGGGTTGCAGGCACCAAGGATCATGTACGGGCGAAAATCGACATCGATCTTCTTCTTCAGGGTGGCCTTGACGTCAATTTCCGTCAAGACGCCAAAGCCGTTGGCGGCCAGCACCTCGCGGGTGCGGGCAATGGCGCCGTCCATGTCGCTGTCAAGTACCTTGGAGAATGTGTAGCTCATGTGATGCTTCCTTATATCATGATATGCTAATATATATAGGGAGCCGCAGATGAAAACGCCACCCCCATGTTGCGCTTTATCCCTTGAGTTCCAGCGTGTCCCGGCTCACGCTGTAGGCCTTCAGGGTGCGCAGGTAGCTCATGCCCAGAAGGCTGGTATCCAGCGCCCCCGGTTCGGCCACGAAGGCACGGATGTTGCGCCGCGTGATTCCCCCGACCTCGATCCGGTCCAGGGCAACGATGGCGGCCTTGCCCATGCCGTTGGCAGTCTGCACCGGCACCGTGAATCGCAGCCCGTTCAGCGAGATGCCCGCAGCCCGTGCGTCGCGTCCCGTCAGCACCACCACACTGGCCCCCGTATCAAAGATCATGGTGACAGGGGCGCCGTTGATCGTTGCCTGCATGCGGAATGTGTCACCAAACCCTCTGCGGAACCGGGCTATGCCCCCCGTTTCGTCAATCACCGCCGCGCCCGGAGAGAACTCGCCCAGCAACCTGTTGGAAAAGCCGGCAATCTCATAGCGATAGGAATAACCGGCCAGGGCAACGATAAAGATACCCGCCCACAAAACCAGCCCGGTCAGCATCTGGGAAAAGGCGATACGCCGGCCAAAGGAGGCCGAGGCCACCAGGATCAGCACCAGCAACAGCGGAATGAGCTGGCCCACCTGATCCTGGGACAGTCCGGCAAGGGATCCGGCGTCCGAACTGATGATCAGTGTCAGGCCTGCTGCAATGAGCAGGGCAAAACCGATGAACGCCAACGTTTCTTCCTTTCCGATACCGGTTGGTCACGGAGCGCGGGGCCGGGCAGATCGTGCCCATGGCCGCGCCCCATGATCAGATAAAAAGAATAAAAGTCCATAACAGGGCAATTTCAACCAGCCCCTGCAATCCCCCGATCACATCTCCGCTATAGCCGCCAATCTTGCGCTGGCAGATTTTTCGCCATCCGAACACGCTCAGCGCCCCGGCGCACCCCGCCCAGAAAATCCCGGCGGGGGGAAGGAACGGAACGGCAAGGGCGATGGCGACGATCCCGGCAAGGACCATTCCCTGCCAGAAAGCTCCCGCTGCAAGCTGTCCGGCGCCATGGGCGGCGCCATTCGTGCGGGCAACGGGCAGGGAAACGGCCAGCCACAGGGCGGCCTGACGTGCGACAATCTGGGCAGCCATCCACAGGGCAGCCGCGCGGGAAGGGGACAGCGCCACCAGTTCGTTCAGCGCGCCCCAGCGTGCGCCCACCAGCAGCACGATGGCCAGCACGCCATAGGTTCCCTGCCGGCTGTCGCGCATGATCTGGAGACGTTTTTCCCGGCTGTTGCCCCCCCAAAGTCCGTCAAGACTGTCCGCCAGCCCATCCTCGGCCATGGCCCCGGTGACCATGGCAAGAATGCCGACTGCCCCAAGGGCGGCAAGGGATGCGGGCAGCCCGGCACCAGCAGCCAGCAGCAGAAAACCGGCAGGCAAGGCACCAATGACAAGGCCGACAGGGGCGAGCACCGGCGCCATCCGGTTCAGGGACGGGGCATCATGGGCGGCCTTTCCCGCCGGCAGGCGCGAATAGAAGGCCAGACCCATACGGATGGCTGCCACCATGTCCCCGATCCCTGCCGTGGGAGCATGGAAATGGGGCGGTGACGACTTCTTTCCTCCCTGAACCTTTCCTGTCACGGGGATTTCCGGCTTGCCGGACGGATTTTTCAATGGACGCTGTTCCTGCTTTTCATTATCCCGTGATCCTAGCAGTTAACACAGTGAGTCTCCATGTCCATGCCCACATCCTGTAATAGCTCGGCCACCGATGGCGCGCCGGATCCATACGCCGATTTTTCCCGCCTGCTGCACGAAGTGCCTTCAGGTTCTGCCTCCGCGGTTGCCTCCGTTCACGAACGCGAA
>JALWTJ010000320.1 GCA_027082895.1 Hyphomicrobiales bacterium
GGATGCTGCCCCTTGGCCTGCTGTTGCTGGCGCTGGACCTGCGTTTTCTGCGGGCACCGCTCAACCGGGTGTTGCTGCGCGTCGAAAGATGGTGGCAGACCCGTAAGCGCGGGCGGTGATTTTTTTTCGAACAGGTGTCAGATGGTCGGGGTGAAGGTCAGGGGGCGCCAGGGGCGGTTGTCATTGGCCACGGGCATGCGGGGCAACAGGCGTGCCGGAAATCCCGTGGGCGACATGTTGCGCATGGTCACAATTGTCAGCGCATCGCGCTCACCGAACCGTCGCGGCCTGCGGCTTCCTCCATCAAACAGCACGGTGATGATGGCGGAGCTTTCAATTTCAAGGTCTGACTTGCGGCGATTGTGGGACATGGGGCGTGTCTCTTGTTGGTGTTGCAGGGCCGTGAAAGAACATGTGAACGCTGACAAGAATGTCAGGCGAGCGGTGAACGGATGCTGAACAATGCTTTCAGAATTGGATTCAGATTTTTCTTCTCGTGTTTGTGGTGATGTCGCGGGATTGGTGAGCAGAAATCGAACGATGAAAGATTCTGGCCCGCAAGGCCTTTCCTGTCCAATGACCGCTGTTCACATGTGGGTCAGGTCGCGCAGGTTGTGTTGCCGGTTCTCCCTTGCCGGATGGCTGGAAATGATTCTGTTTGTACATTGCACATGAAATGGGGCGGGAAATGGTTCCCGCCCCGTGCCGGTTTTCGTTTTCCCGGTTTTCGTCCGGTATGGAGCGTGGCGGAATCATACTCGGGAGAAGTCCGCCTTGAGCAATGCAAGGCCCAGCCAGCCGATGGAAACGATGATGGACAGGGCCCCTACGAACACCAGGTAGGGGGGCAGGCCAAGGGTGAATTCGGACAGGATTCCCAGGGGCATCAGCAGGCCGACCACCCCGGTGATGGATATCCAGCGGGCCGAGCGGTCCGGAACGGGCAGCTTGAGCAGCAGATAGCCGATCATGATGTTGAGAAAGGCAAAAAGGTTGCCGTGAACGTGGGCCAGGGTGGCTTCGAAATGGTCGCCATTGGCGGCCCGGGCGATCCATTCTTCCTTGCCCGGGGCAAAATCCCGCAGGTAAATCAGGACAAATCCGTAGAGCATGAAGCCGGCCATGACCAGCAGGCCGGTAACGATATTCAGTTTTCCCGAAGGTTTCATTTTCTTTCCTTGATGTTGAATTGTTTCAGGTGGCGCTCCTTACCAAGGCAAACAACAGGCGGCCTTGACAATTGTCAGACGGTCATTGACAAGGTGAGAAGTGGCGAACTTTGTGCAACTATCTGATTTTATGGAAAGAATTTTTGTGAAACACCTTCGTTTCAAAATGAAGACTGTGGGGCGGATGAAGTTTGCCCGTTTTCTGGTGGTCGCGTCTGTTGCCGTTCCCATGGTATCAGCTTCCGGTGTTCTTGCTGCGGCTGCCGGTGAAACGGGGCCGTGTGCGTCCCGTTTGCTGTTCCGTTCGGGTTTTGAAGGGGATATTCGTCTGGTTCCCTCCACCGATGGGGACATGGCGTACATTGTTGGAGTGGACCGGGAGACGGGGTTCAGCTGGCCGCTGGAAATTCTGGGGTCCAGTGGCAGCGGGCTGCATTATATCCAAGACGATGGCAGGCGGGCGGTGGGCAGCGATATCCGGACGGTAATCGGGCATGACGGGCGGCCGACCCGGGCACTCTATTCGTATGAGAATTATGCCCATGATGCGACCCAGAACCCTTATGAAATTCTGGACATTAGCGAGGGGCGAAAGGATCTTTATGTGCGCTTCTGGATCCGGCTGGACGGGGAAAGTCTTTCGCAAAAGGATACATGGCGCACCTTTTTCGAGTGGAAAACGCGCGGTTACGCAAAGGGGCGCGGATTTCGGCTCATTTCCTTTGTCTATACGGACGAGGAGGGGCGGCCCTACTGGCATTGGCAGGGGGACAGGGACCCGGAACATCCGATCTGGGAAATCGACAATTTTGACGTGCCGGTGCCCCGCGATGAATGGTTCGTGACCGAATTCTTCTGGCATTGGAGCCAGGGGGCAGATGGCCGTGCCCTGTGGAAGGTCAACGGGCAGGTGATCGGCGACCATTTCGGTCCCACGACCCGTTATTCGCAACCGATCGACTTCATCATGCTGGCCCAGATCTATGGGGACGGGAACCCCAAGCATCAATGGATTGATGATATTGAAATCCGGGATGGATGGCCGGTGCCCGATCTTGCAGCGGAAGGCGGTTCACGGTGTCCGGCTGATCGGTAATGTTGACCGTGATGGGCCGGCCGGCCGGAGAAATTTCTCCTTGTGCTGCCCGGCATCACGGCAAGGGGGGCAGTTTTTCGCCTCTACGAGTGAAAGTGAGATAGGGTCGAATAAAGGAATCAGGGCAAGGGGAGTTGTGATGCACAGGTCGGGAGACGAGGTTTCCTTCTGGTCGGCGGTGGCCATGGGGATCGGGGCCATGGTGGGGGCCGGCATTTTCTCCCTTCTCGGGCAGGCGGGGCTCATTTCGGGCAGTGCCGTCTGGCTGTCGTTTGTCATGGGGGGCATCATTGCGCTTTTGTCCGGCTATTCCATCGGCCGTCTTGGCGCGCGCTACCCTTCCAGTGGCGGATTGGTGGAATATCTGGTGCAGGGATACGGGGAGGGGGTGTTTTCCGGTGGGGTCAGCGTGCTGATGTACATTTCCTCGCTGGTTTCCATTTCTCTGGTGGCGCGTACTTTCGGTGCGTATGCATTCGAATTGCTGCCAGGTGGTTTTTCCCATATCTGGGTCGAGATATTTGCCGCTTCCATCGTTCTGGTGTTCATGCTGATCAACCTGAGGGGGGCGGCCAGCATGGCGCGGGCGGAAAATATCGTGGTGCTGCTCAAGATGGCGGCTCTTGCCGGGTTCGCCATCGTGGGCCTTGCCACCATGGATCCGGCGCGTCTGTCGCCATCGACCTATCCGCCTGTTGGTTCGATCTTTTTTTCGCTGGCCATCACCTTTTTTGCCTATGAGGGGTTTCGCATCATCACCAATGCGGCGGAGGACATGAAGGATCCGGCCCGTACCTTGCCGCGGGCCATCATGACGGCGGTGGGGCTGGTCATGGTTCTTTATGTGGCGGTGTCGCTGGCGGTTTTCGGGCATCTGAGTGCGGCGGAGGCCGCACGGGCAGAAGATTATGCGCTGGCGGAGGCCGCACGGCCCTTTTTTGGTGCTGCCGGGTTTACCATCATGGCGCTGGCGGCGCTCCTTTCCACGTCCTCAGCCATCAATGCCAGTCTTTATGCGGCGACCAACGTGACCTATGAACTGGCACGTAACGGCCAGCTTCCCGCGGCGCTGGGCAAACCCATTGGCCATTCCCGGCAGGGGCTGGTGTTCAGTTCGGGGGTGATTCTGGTGATGGCGGTGTTTTTCGATCTGTCATCCATCGCTGCCATCGGGGCTATCTCGACCCTTGCCATTCACCTGATCGTGCATGTGGGGCATTTGCGCCTGTTGCGACAGACCGGGGCTTCAAAAATCCTGGTCCTGGCTTCCATCGGCGTCAATCTGGCCGCTATCGTTTTATCCGTGATCTATCTGTGGTCGCGTCAGCCCTCGACTCTTGTCTGGGTCATCGTCTTTTTTGCCGGCGCCTTCGTGATCGAAGCGGGGTTCCGGACGTTCACCGGGCGAAAGATCAGAAAACGCATTCACCTTCGCCCGGAAAGCACGGGCCATCCTGATTGATCAGGTGGCAACGATACGGGTACGGTTGAGGCACATGCGGAAGGTGCGGAAGGCATAAAAGATCAGCCCGATGCCAAGGGTGACGATGGTGATCAACATCCAGATGACGATGTGGCCGATCATTTCCCCGATGTTCAGGTCGCAATTCAGGCGGCCGATTTCCACGTTGGCCCGGTTGTGTATGTAGGTCCGGTTGATGATGTTCTTGTAGAAATAATAGATGGCAAAGAAACTGCCCAGCCCCAGGGTGATGATGGAGATCAGAAGCCAGATGAGAAGAAAGCCGATGGCTTCCGTCAGCGAATAGGTGCAGTTCAGGCGCAAACCGCTGCCGGCAAGGTTCTGTGGCGAAATTTCGATGTCATTCATTGAGATGGTCTCCCCTTTTGTCTGTCCTGTTCACAAGCTTGGCAAGGACGAGGCATGTTGGCAAGAGGTGGTGCTTGGGCAAGAGGTAATGTTCGCCATGATGACGGTCTGCAATGCCGTCTGTTGTGGTTGGTGGCGCGTTCCGGGGGTTTCGTGAAAACGGCGCCCAACTCATGCTGGGCTTTTCCCTTCCTGTCTTTTTCACCTGATTCCCCCTGTCCATCGTCATGCTCGGGCCTGACCCGAGCATCTGTTGGTTGGGCATCTATTGGGTTTTCTGGACCCTCGGGTCAAGCCCGAGGGTGACGCAGGTAACGGGCTGTCCGTGGGTGAGGAAGGGGTGGGAAAGGGGTGTGATTATGAGGAGTTCCGGGGCAGATGACGGGTTGGCGCGTTCCGGGGGTTTCGTGAAAACGGCGCCCAACTCATGCTGGGCTTTTCCCTTCCTGTCTTTTTCACCTGATTCCCCCTGTCCATCGTCATGCTCGGGCCTGACCCGAGCATCTGTTGGTTG
>JALWTJ010000321.1 GCA_027082895.1 Hyphomicrobiales bacterium
TCCTGCGGGTAGACCTGATCAAGGCCACCGGCAAAGAAGGCAATGGTGCCGGTAGCAAGGGTCGCCTTGTGGGCCGCCGTGTCGATGCCGCGTGCCAGACCCGAGGCGATGACATAACCGGCCTGTCCCAGTTCCGCGGCGATGGTTGCGCACAGTTTTCTGCCGGCGGCTGAAGCGTTGCGGGCGCCCACGATGCCGATGGTTTCTGGCGTGTTGCGGGTCATGGACCCGCGAATGGCCAGCAGGGGCGGGGGCGCATGGATATGGGCGAGCAGTACCGGATAATCCGGCTCGCCAAGGGCCACCATGCGGGCCCCCATCCGGTGCAGTTCTTCCAGTTCGGCGATGGCTTCGTCGCGGGTGGCAATTTTCGGGACGCTTCTGGCGCCTCCCCGCCGCGTCAGTTCGGGCAGGGCATCAAGGGCGTGGCGGGCGGTGCCGAAACGGTTCAGCAACTGGCGGAAGGTGGTGGGGCCGACATTGGTCGAGCGGATCAGGCGCAGCCAGTCGATACGCTGTTCGTCGTTCAGGGTGCGGGCGGGCGGTGTCTTTTCGAACATGGAGCCCCCCTTTTTCTCTGATGCCGGTTGACCGCTGGCCGATGGGCATTCGTTTCGCTCTTGTCGCAATCCCTGCGGTTCATTGCCCGATTCTGGGTTCGGTTCCCGCCAGCAGACGGGAAATGTTTTCATGGTGCCGGGAAATCAGAATCAGCGCAAGGGCGAGGGCGGTCAGGGCCAGCAGGGGGGAGCCAAGCCACCAGGCAAACAGGGGGGCGGTGGCTGCAGCGGTGATGCTGGCTAGAGAAGACTGGCGACGCAGGATGGCGGTCAGCAGCCAGACGGCACAAAAGGCGAGCCCCACCGGCCAGGCCAGTCCCAGCAGGGCGCCGATCATGGTGGCCACGCCCTTGCCACCCCTGAAGCGCAGCCAGAGGGGAAAGACATGGCCAAGAAAGGCAGCGAACCCGGCCAGCAGGGCCGACACGTCGCCAGGAACCCCCTCAGACAGAAAATGCCGTGCAAGCCAGACTGCCAGTATTGCCTTGCCCGCATCCAAAAGCAGGGTGAGGGCCGCTAGCCCCTTGCCGCCGGTGCGCAGCACGTTGGTGGCGCCGATATTTCCCGAACCGGACGAGCGGATGTCGCCGCCCCCGCTCAGCCATGTCAGCACCATGCCGAAGGGGATGGCTCCCAGCAGGTAACCGGCAAGGGCAGCAAGGGCAAGGCTGGTCATGTTCATGTGTGCAATATCCAATTGTTCAATGTTCACGGGCGGGCTGCCTCCTGTAGCGGGGCGGGGGCATCGGCATGGATGAAAACCGGCTTTCCCCCAACCCATGTGGCCATGACCTTGCCGGTGAACCGCGCGCCTTCGAAGGTGGTATTGCGGGAGCGGGAAAGAATGTCCCTTTCAAGGGCAACCCAGGGATAGTCCAGATCGGCAAGAAAGAAGTCGGCGGGGGCGCCCCGGGCCAGCCGGCCGGCCTGAATATCCAGTATGCGCGCCGGATTGGCGGTCATTTTGGCCAGCAGGTCGGACAGGCCGATCTGCCCGGCATGGACCAGGCGCAGGGCGGCGGCGAACAGGGTTTCCAGACCGATGGCCCCGCTGGCCGCTTCGGCGAATGGGCGACGCTTGCCCTCGGCATCCTGGGGGTCATGATCGGAATGTATGGTGTCGATGATGCCCGACGCCAGCCCTTCGATCAGGGCCAGCCGGTCGGCCTCGGCGCGCAAGGGGGGGGACAGCTTGAAGAATGTCCGGTACTGGCCCACGTCCAGTTCGTTCAGGGTCAGGTTGTTGATGCTGACACCGGCGGAAATGGCCGGAGCTTCCGATTTTGCCTGCGCCAGCATGTCCACGGAGCGGGCACAGGAAAGCTGGGCCGCATGGTAGGTGACACCGGTAAGTTCGGCCAGTTGCAGGTCGCGGGCCAGGGGGATCGTTTCGGCAACGGCGGGGATGCCCTTCAGGCCCAGGGTGGTGGCAAACAGGGCGGCGTGCATGACCCCGGATCCGCGCAGGCCCTCGTCATCGGGAGTATGAAAGACCGGCATGGAAAAGCTGGCGGCGTAGGTGAAGGCCTGCTTGAGCAGGGCGCTGGACTGGATGGCGCGTCGGCCCTCGCTCAGGCAGACGGCACCGGCCTCCTTGAGCAGGCCGAATTCGCTGATCTGCTCGGCCCGCAGGGCGCGGGATATGGCGGCGGAGGGCAGGATGTTGACGCAGGCATCCGTTGCCGCCCTTTGCACGATGAAATTGACCAGCGCCGCATCGTCGATCACCGGGCTGGTGTCGGGCATGACGACAAAGGTGGTTATTCCGCCGGAGGCGGCGGCGCGGGCGGCGCTGGCCAGGGTCTCGCGGTATTCGTGGCCCGGTTCGCCGGTAAAGACCCGCGTGTCCACAAGGCCCGGGGACAGCAGCATGCCGGCGGCATCAATGCAAAGGGCATCGGCGGGCATTCCTGGCGCGGCGCCTTCGGCAAGATCGGCAATGGTGCCTTCTTCAATCAACAGGCTGCCTGTCATGTCGGTGCCGGAGGCTGGATCAAGGATGCGGGCATTGGTGATCAGAAGCGGCGGGGCACCATGGGGATGGGGGGCAGCGGATTTCTTCATGAAGGCCCTCAGGGTCTGGACGTTTTGGGCTGGTTGAGCAGGGCATCCAGTACCGCCATGCGCACGGCGACCCCCATCTCCACCTGATAGGTGATGACGGAACGGGGGCCGTCAGCGACGGCGGGATCGATTTCGACACCGCGGTTCATGGGGCCGGGATGCATGACCAGTACATCCGGGTGGGCACGGGACAGCTTTTGTTCGTCCAGCCCGAAGAAACGATAATATTCGCGGCTGGAAGGGGTGACGTTCAAACCGGCACCCGTCTTGTCGGTGCGCTCATGCTGCAAACGCAGCATCATGACCACGTCCGCCTCGGCAAGGCCCTCGTGCATGCAGGTATATGTTTCGGAACACAGCTGTTCGATGCCGGGGGGCAGCAGCGGGCGGGGGGCGATGACGCGTGTGCGCACGTTCATGGCGCCCAGAAGCGCCAGGTTGGAGCGGGCAACGCGGGAATTGGCCACGTCGCCGCAGATGGCAACGGTCAGCCCGTTCAGGCGCTGCTTGTGGTGCTGGATGGTCAGGGCGTCCAGAAGGGCCTGGGTGGGGTGTTCGTGGGCACCGTCCCCGGCATTGATCACGGCGCAGCCCACCTTCTGGGAGAGGAGTTCGACCGCACCGGCGCAGTCGTGCCGGACAACGATAACGTCGGGGCCCATGGCGTTGAGGGTGGCGGCGGTATCGATCAGGGTTTCGCCCTTGGAAATGGAAGAGGAGGCAACCTGCATGTTGACGATATTGGCTCCCAGGCGCTGCCCGGCAATCTCGAAGCTGGCCCGGGTACGGGTGGAGTTTTCAAAGAACAGGTTGATCTGGGTCTTGCCCGCAAGGGGTGCCGGGGCGTCGTTCGGCTGGCGGGCGTGTGCAATCATGGCGTCGCTGCGTTGCAGCAGGTTGATGATGTCATGCTGGTTCAACTGGGAAATGGACAGCAGATGCTTGTGGGCAAAGGGAGGGAAAGGCGGGGCGCCGGTCTGCGACCGGTCGCTGCCTGAACTGCTGGTGGCGGCGGGCGAAGTGGTTGCTGGCATGTCTGTCCCCCGGATCAGTCCGGGTCTATATCAGGAAAAAGGTGCTGCCAAGGGGGCGAACGGCTTTTACCCGGCCAGTTGCTGGGCACTCCAGACGAAAAGGGGCAGGGTGATGAAGGAGGCCAGCACCTGGGCGGTGGAGGCGGCGGCATAAAGTTCGGCATCGCCACCCATGGCGCGGGCAAGGGCATAGCCGTTGACGGCGGTGGGAACGGCGGCGGCAATGATGATGATGGTGAACTGGTTTCCTTGCACCTGAAACAGGAAGGCAAAGAGGGCGCCGAGCAGGGGCATCACGATCAGCTTGAGGGTGGCGCTCAGAAAGACTTCGCGGCCCGAGGTTTTCATGGCGTTCCAGCTTAGTCCGGCCCCCAGTGCCAGAAGGGATACGCCCAGCGCGCCCCGGCTCAACAGGTCCAGGGTTGCCAGCAGGGGGCCGGGCAGGCGGACAGCGGTGATGTTGACCAGAAAGCCCAGCCCCACGCCCCACAGCATGGGGTTGCGGGCAAGGGACCGGGCGATCATGGACAGGGTGGCCCGGGTCTTGCCCGCATAGGTGGCCAGCACCAGAATGTTGACCACGTTGAGAAAGGGAACCATGACCACGAAGGCCACGGCGAGGATGGCCAGCCCGGGGGCACCGAACAGCTTGTCCACCACCGCCAGGGCGATGAAACCATGCCAGCGGGTCGATGTCTGGAAGATGGAGGTGAAGGCGGGGCCGTTTACCTGCCAGTGGCGGGAAAGCCAGGGGCGCAGCGCCCACACGAACAGGGATATGGTGACCACCATCATCAGCACGGCCAGGGCAAAGGGGGTCAGTGCGGAAATGGACAGGTCGGCACCGGAAAGGGTGTTGATCAGGAGGGCGGGAAACAGGATCCAGAAGGAGATCAGCTCAACGCCGCGCCAGTTCTCGGCCGGAATGACGCCGGACTTGCGCA
>JALWTJ010000322.1 GCA_027082895.1 Hyphomicrobiales bacterium
GTGCCCCCGTCCGCGGCATGGACACCGCTGAGCACCTTGACAAGGGTCGACTTTCCGGCGCCATTGGCCCCCATCAGGACCGTTACCTGACCGGCGAACAGTTGCAGATCGATTCCGCGCAGAACCCGGTTCTCGCCGAACGACTTGGAAATGCCCTTTAGCTCTACAGCTGCCTGTTGCACCCGTATCCTCCCTGTTGAAGAAAGACTAGCCGCCGTATATGGCAAATGTCAACAACTATTGACATTTGCTGTTTTGTCGCAAAGATTAGGCACTGCAATTTTGCATTTCGTGGTCTGCGGGAGGGACGACACCATGTCTGACATTGCCTATGAACCGCTCAGCGTGGAAAATCTGGGTGCCCGGCTGGGCACAATCACGGCAATAACGGACCTGCTGGGCACGGACACGCAGAGCTGGGACATCAAGGAAGTCGGCGACGGCAATCTGAACCTTGTGTTCGTGGTCAAGAGCCCGGCGGGCAGCCTGATCGTCAAGCAGGCCCTGCCCTATGTGCGGCTGGTCGGGGACAGCTGGCCCCTGCCCCTGAAACGAGCCTTTTTCGAATATCATGCCCTGATCCGGCAGGCAAAACGGGATCCGGGGACCGTGCCCGAAGTCTATCATTTCGATGAGCAGCAGGCGCTGATCGTGATGGAATATTTCACACCCCACAAGATCCTGCGTTATCGCCTGATGGCAGGGGAAAAAACGGAAGGGATGGCAAAGGTACTGGGCAATTTCTGTGCCCGCACCCTGTTCCGCGGCTCGGACCTGAGCATGAAAACGGCGGAAAAGAAGGCTGACGCCGCCCTGTTCCTGCAAAGTGTCGAATTGTGCGACATCACCGAAACGCTGGTGTTCTCCGACCCCTATTTCAAGGCTGAACGCAATCACCACAATCCCGAAATTGACAGTCTGGTGCAGACACTGCGGCGCGATGTTGACCTGAAGGTTGAAGCCCATCACCTCAAGTCCAAGTTCTGCAGCAACGGGGAAACGATGCTGCACGGGGATTTCCATACCGGTTCGGTCATGGCCACGGACACGGAAACCAAGATCATCGACCCCGAATTCGCCCTTTATGGTCCGATGGGATTTGATATCGGCATGCTGCTGGCCAATTTCTGGATGTCCTATTACTCGCAACCTGCCCATGCAGAAAAACCGGGGGCGCGGGACGCCTTCCAGGAATGGATCCTGCAACAGGTGGAGGAAATCTGGAGCGTGTTCTGCACCGAGTTTGCCCACCTGTGGCGCACCGAGCGCACCGGCATCCTTTACGAGCACACGCTCTATGAGGATCAGGGGCAGGCCCTTGCCAGCGAACAGGCACTGGCGCAGCGCCTGACCGATATCTGGCAGGACACGCTGGGATTTGCCGGCATCGAGTTGATCCGGCGCACCCTTTCCCTGGCCCACAATGCGGACAACGAGGCCATAGGGGACGAAAAATTGCGGGCGGTGGGGGAAACCCATGGCCTGTTGCTGGCACGCGAACTGGTCGTTGGCCGGCGTGGCATGCCTTCCATTTCACAGGTGCACGATCTGGTGCGCCAAATCGGCGCAGGAGCAGCACTATGAAGGTTGGAGATACCCATTACCGGTCCATCTGGTTCGACGAAGGTGACGATCAGGTCAAGATCATCGATCAACGCTGGCTGCCCCACGAATTCCGGGTCGTTCCCCTTGTCAGTCGTGAGGATTTTGCCACGGCCATCCGGGACATGTGGGTGCGTGGTGCACCGCTGATCGGGGCCACCGCCGCCTTTGCCATGGCGCGGGAAATGAAGAACGATCCTTCGGACACCAATCTGGACGAAGCCTGGGAAGAACTCCACGCCACCCGCCCCACCGCAATCAACCTGCGCTGGGCGCTGGATCAGATGCGCGGGCTGCTCCGGGGCCTTCCGGAAAAGGAAAGAGCCGAGGCCGCCCATGTCCGGGCGCTGGAAATCAGCGACGAGGATGTGGAGTGCAACCGGCAGATCGGGTTGCACGGGCTGGAAATCATCCGGAAGATTGCCGCGGGCAAGAAGCCGGGCGAGCCGGTCAACATCCTGACCCATTGCAATGCGGGCTGGCTGGCAACGGTGGACTGGGGTACGGCCACCTCTCCCATGTACCACGCGGTGGAAGCGGGCATCAACGTGCATATCTGGGTGGACGAAACGCGCCCCCGCAATCAGGGGGCACAGCTTACCGCCTGGGAAATGGACAGCCACGGGGTGCCCCATCACCTGATCGTGGACAATGCGGGGGGGCACCTGATGCAGCACGGACAGGTGGACCTTGTGATCGTGGGCACGGACCGCACCACCGCCCATGGGGATGTGTGCAACAAGATCGGCACCTATCTGAAGGCGCTGGCGGCCAAAGACAACAATGTCCCCTTCTATGTGGCCCTGCCCTCCCCGACCATCGACTGGACGGTCCGGGACGGGGTGGCGGAAATCCCGATCGAGGAACGCGACGATGACGAGGTCACGAAAGTGCAGGGAAAACTTCTGGATGGCACGGTGACCCAGGTCCAGATCTGTCCCGACGGCACACCGGGGGGCAACCCGGCGTTTGATGTGACCCCGGCACGACTGATCACGGGGCTGATTACGGAGCGCGGCGTATGCGAGGCCTCTGCCGAAGGGCTGGCGAAACTGTTTCCCGACCGGGTTGTCAACGGACAGCAGAAAGCTGCCGGCTGACCCCGGCCACCGGACTTCAGGTGTACATGCTCACCCGCCGCCGGCGGGTGACGGCGAACATGGTCAGATGTTGACATCCAGCATCATGCGGGCCGTGCTGTTGGAGGTGACCAGATGGGTCACATAGCCCCCGGCAATGACGGCGCACATGGGAATGACCTTGGAGGGGCCTTCTGATACCAGAAGACCCATGTCCAGCCCCTGCAACTTGTCCAGGGTCACCCCGATGATCCTGTCGTCCAGATCGCCGAAAATCTGCTGGCCGGCCGCATCCACGAAACGCCCGCACAGAACACCGACCGCTCCCTTGCTCATGTACCAGTCCAGATCCTGCTGACTGGCCAGCCCGCTGGAAACGATGTGGCTGTCCGGCAGGCAGGAACCGGCGGCGAAAATGGCCTTGTTGCAATGGCTGAGCGCTTCCAGCTGCGCATGAATGACCGGCTCCTCGCGCAACCGCGCGGCAAGAGACGCATCGCTCAGGACGGCGGGGGCATGCAGGTTGATGCACCCGGCCCCCAGATTCTGGGCCAGATTGGACGAGCATACCTCGGCGGTAAAACCGTAAGGGGTAGACAGGGAACCCACAAGCTGGGTGATGGTGACATCGGACAGGCGGGCCTGTTCCACCGCCTCGGCGACCTCGTAAAGGGTCCGCCCCCAGGCCACCCCCAGCCGGTCCCCCGATTCGAGCAGGGAAGGCAGCCAGCGGGCCGCCCCTTGCGCCACGCGCAGCAGGGTTTCCTCCTCGGTGCCGATGCCGGCGGGCAGCACATAGGCGGCCTGCAGGCCGAACTTGTCCCGCAGATCCTCGGCCAGCTGGTGGCTGGTAAACACTTCAGGGGCAAGGGAAATGCGGATATAGCCCCGTGCCCGCGCCTCCTGCAGATAGTTCACCACCGTGGCGCGGGAAACCCCCAATATTTCAGCAATTTCCGTCTGGTTCTTGCCGTCGTGATAATACATCCACGCCGCCTCGATGACGATGTTTTCACCACTGACCTGCCCGACCGTGCGACGTCTGGTTGCCGTTGTCATATGCATCCCTTTTTGTTATTTGACACTATATGCTGACATTTGTCAAAAACTGTGCTTTACCTGATCCGGCACCAACACATGAAAAGGCAAACCCCATGGTCCTTAACAGATGGAATGATACCCGGGCAAAAGAAATTCTGGAACAGGCAGGGGGCAATCCTGCCGACCAGGACCTGGCTCTGCGCCTCTATACTTCCCGGCTGATCGGGGCCGATCCCGAACTGGTGCTGCACGGGGGGGGCAACACGTCGTGCAAGGTGCGCCGCACGGACCTGTTCGGGCAGGAACGGGCGGTGCTTCACGTCAAGGGGAGCGGGTGCGATCTGAAGGACGTTTCGGCAACGGACATGCCGGGACTGGACCTGACGGCACTCAAGATGCTGCGCAGCCTTGACCACCTGGACGATGCGGACATGGTGAACTATCTGCGCGGTGCGCTGCTGGATGCAAATGCGCCCTACCCGTCCCTTGAAACGCTGCTGCATGCCTTCCTGCCGCACCGGTTCATCGATCACACCCATGCCAGCGCCATGCTGGTGCTGGCGGACCTGAAGGACGCGGAAGCGGTCGTGCAGGAAATCTTCGGGGACACGCTGGCCTGCGTCCCTTACGAAAAGCCGGGGTTCGGGCTGGCCCAGCTGGCGGCACAGGCCTTTGAAAACCATCCGCAGGCCGAAGGGCTGCTGCTGCTCAAGCATGGCCATTTCGCCTTCGGGGACAGTGCCAGGCAATCCTATGACCGATTGATCGAGCAGACCAACAAGGCGGAAGCCTGGATTGCCCGGCGCACCAAGGCGTTTCCGGCAGGCAAACCGGT
>JALWTJ010000323.1 GCA_027082895.1 Hyphomicrobiales bacterium
ACTGGCCGGCTTTATTCGCGGCAACAGCAGGAAAAGGCCAATGCGCCTTTATTTCGGTGGCCGGGACCCCGGATAATGCGGCCATCTCCGCCTGTCTTGGCACTCCTCCATGCTCGGCTGTGCGGGCGCTGGAATTGTCTTCCGACGGCAAGTCCGTTCGCAAGCTTGCCCCGGTAGCGCTTGATCTTTCGGGTATTGCCAAGGGCTACGCCGTTGACCGGATAATCGATTGTCTGCGCAGTTTCGGCATCAGCAATGCCCTGGCGGCCCTGGATGGCGAACTGCGCGCCATTGGCGCCGACGTGGGGGGCAAGCCCTGGGCTGTGGCCATCGAAAGACCCGATTATGACCGGCGCGCGCCCATGGGGGTGCTCGAATTGTGCAATCATGCCATTGCCACTTCCGGTGATTACCGCCATTGGGTGGATGTTGGCGCGGCACGGCTCTCCCATACCATGGACCCCGGGACCGGCGGCCCGACACGTTCTTCTGTGGCTTCGGTATCCGTGGTGGCGGACACCTGCATTGAGGCCGATGCCTGGGCCACCGCGCTGCTGGTCAGGGGGCGTGCCGCGGGGCCCGCACTGGCCGAAGCGCAGAACCTGAGTGCCCTGTTCATCTTTCGCGACGGCAATGAGCTGGTCGATCTGGGTGTAGGGCCCCTGTTCGTGGCCCCGGCGGGATAGGGATCATTTCAGATTCGACCGGACGGTGCCGAATTTCCCCTTTTGCTGACAGGGTCGGAATAGAGTTTTGCCACCGCGGTGATGTTGGCCCGCCCCAGACCTGCAACGCTGGCCCGATCAAATGTTTCGGCACTGGCGTGTGTCATGGGCAACTCCAGCTCAAGCGCACGGGCGGTCCCCTCGGTCAGGCTCATATCCTTGCACACCAGATCGATCGGGAAGGCGGGCGCGAAACTGCCCGCCAGCATTGCATTGCCTGCGGCATTTGCCGCCGGACTCATGACCGGGGTTGCTGCGATGATGTCAAGCGCACGAGATGGATCGACGCCCCCATGTCCGGCCAGACCGAGAAGCTCCGCCAGAGTTGCCAGTTGTGAAGCGAACAGAGCGTTCACCATCAGCTTGACCAGTGCACCGTCACCCGCCCCCCCGGCATGGTGCACCGCACCGCCCATGGCCAAGAGTACCGGCTTGGCCCGTGCGACATGCGCTGTCTCGCCTCCAGCCATGAAAATCAGATGCCCTGCTTCGGCCTGGGGGCGTGAGCCCGCCAGTGGGGCATCGAGAAAAGCGAGCTTCGCTTCACGGGCGTGCGTATGCAGGGCGCGGATGTGTTCGGGGGAAAGCGTCGAGCATTCGATACCCAGCGCGCCCTTCTGCATGCCACGGAGTGCGCCGGTTTCGGGATTGCTCCAGACGTTCTCCGAGGCTGCATCATCGCGCAGCATCGAGATCACGATCTGCGCCTTGCGCGCCGCCGTTCGGGGGCTTTGGGCGACACTGGCGCCGAGACCGGCCAGTGCATCGGCGCGTTCTGGGGTGCGGTTCCACAGTGTTACATGGTGGCCCGCGTCGATCAGCCTGGCGGCCATCCGGCTGCCCATGGCGCCGAGGCCGAGAAAGGCGATTCTGGTCATGATTCTTTCCTTGCTGTCAGGCATGTTTGCCGCCCCGGCCCCCGAGACGCCGGGCCGGGGCGGCAGGTGCTCAGGCCGCGTCGCGGTCGTCAGGGTGGGTCCAGGCGAACGGCTTCACCGGCTCGTCCAGCTCGGTATGGGCCAGCGCGTTGGTGAAGTTCGACAAAAGCTTGGTGGCCAGTCCGGTCAGCACCTCGAGCGCCTGCCGCCGGTTGTAGCCGGCATCAAGAAACCGCTGCAGCCGCGTGTCGCCCACATGGCCGCGCCTGTTCAGCAGATCGCGGGCAAAGCTGCGCAACTCTTCCAGTCGGGCATCGGCGATGGGTGTGCCTTCGCGCAGCGCTTCAATCACGTCGGCCGGCATTTCCATCATCTGCATCAGCATTGAATGCCCCGCGGTGCAGTAATGGCACCGATTTTCGTAGTTCGATGTCATCATCACCACCTGCTGTTCCAGCGGGCTGAGCGTGGTTTCCTCGGCGAAGATGCGGAAGGTTTCCAGATAGGCGTGATAGGTTGCCGGTGCCTCGGCCAGGATCTGGTGCAGTGTCGGATGAAAGCCGTAGGCGGCAATCGACTGCTCGATCAGCGGGTGCGATTCGGCGGGCGCGGTGTCCTTGTTGTGATAGGTGAACATGGGGTGTCCTTTTCCTGAGGGATATGTGGTGGAGAAAATCGTGGCGCGCCTCCAATGGAGCCGTTCCGTGACGGTCCAGTAGTATCCGTGTTGAAAAAGTCGAAAAACCCTTCCCACGACACGGATATCGTGCAAAATATGCACTAATGAACCTTGATGACCTGAAAATCCTTCAGCTTGTTACCCGACAGGGCAGTTTTGCTGCTGCTGCACGAGTGCTGAACAAGGACCCTTCTTTGGTGTCGCGCACCGTTGCCAATATTGAGCGCACCCTTGGATTGCGTCTTTTTCAACGTACCACGCGCACCCTTGGCTTGACCGAGGAAGGCGAACTTTATCTGCGGCGAATCGGGCCGTTGCTTGACGAGTTCGATCAGGCTCTTGATGCAGTATCCGAGGCCGCCCGGGAGCCTGCGGGGACCCTTAGGCTCACCGCTTCGGTTGCCTTTGCCCATGAAGGCATCGTACCCCACCTGCCGGAGTTTCGGGCAACCTGTCCCCGGATCGCCGTCGAACTCCTGCCCACCGATGCCAATCTGGATCTGGCCGCCAACGGTATCGATCTGGCGATTCGTCTGACTTCGGTGCCGCAGGGGGATATGATTGGCACCCGCCTGTGCGTGACGCGCTATCGGGTATGTGCGGCGCCCACCTATATTGCCCGCCATTCGCCGATCACACGGCCCCGGGATCTGTCCGACCACGCATGCCTGCGGTTTGCCCTGCCCGATTTCCGGAACCGCTGGCGCTTTCGGCGGGAGGGCTCGGAGGTGATCGATGTGCCGGTGGATGGCTGGCTGGTGATCGCCAATGCTCTCTCTTTGCGTCGCGCAGCCCTTGAGGGGCTCGGCCCGGTGCTGCTGCCCGATTGGTTGGTGGGGCGTGACATCAAGGCAGGACGGCTGGTCGATTTGCTGCCCGACTGGCAATGCACGGCCACCGGGTTTGAAACGGGCGCCTGGGCCCTTTATCCCAGCCGCAGTTTTCTGCCGCGCAAGGTCCGGGCGATGATCGACTTCCTGCGGGCCCGTTTGAATGCGTCCCCGGCATGACCCGCATCGGGGCAGTGGCTGCTTGTCCACCACGGTTCGGTGGAGACCGCGTTTTGCCACCTGCGGCAGAAACCGGGCCTGGCCCGGTCGGCTTGCTGCCTGCACGGGGATAATAATGTCAGTATTATTGACATAAATGGACGGCCCGGCTAGCCTGTATCTGTCACCGCGAGGATGCGTGCCGGTTTTTTGGCCCGCCCGGAAAATGATCGGTCAAGACGCGTCGGCAGGCAAACGGCCGTGCATCCGTCCTGGCGATTTTGTCATCGTTGAAGGGAGATGTCATGAGCGGGAAAAGAATGTTGGCCGCACTGGCCCGGGACATACCGCCCCGACCCCGGGGATCGGGCTACCCCGAACCCTTTGCCGCCCGCGTGGCCGGACGCCAGAAGCGCAAGCTTGGTGATGCTTTCGGGCTCACCAATATCGGCGTCAATCTCACCCGGCTGCAGCCGGGGGCGGAGACGGCCCTCCTGCACCGCCACACGGTGGCCGATGAGTTCATTTATGTGCTGGCAGGCACCCCCACCCTTGTTACTGATCAGGGTGAAATGGAGCTTGTTCCGGGCATGTGCGCGGGATTTCCCGCCCGTGGGCTCGCCCATCACCTGGTGAACCGCTCCCCCGAGCCGGTGGACATTCTTGAGATTTCGGATCGCCTGCCCGGCGATGGCGGCGAATATCCGGCCGACGACCTGAAGGCCGTGCAGGACGAAACCGGCCGATGGCACTTCATGCACAAGGACGGAACACCCTACGAATAACGGGCCGGTCTTCAGCCGTTGCTGGCGCTGGCTGTTCCGCCCACGCTTGGCCCGTGAAGAAGTCCAGCTCCGGCGCGTGTTGCCGGACAATGGTTCCTGTGGGCCAGAGACATTTCACCATGCCCGGCCCGGCCATGCAGCATAACCTGTGTTGACTGTATATGAAATTAATTTTTATATACAAAGCATGCGCGCGCAGCGTCGCTGCGCCGGTCCGTGTTTCTGTCCGGAGGTATCCTGATGCAACGTTATGGCTCCGTTATTGCCCTGAAAGGGGACAGGGTGGAGGAATACCGGCGCCTGCACGCCGATGTCTGGCCGGGGGTGCTGGCAATGATCAGCGCCTGTCACATCCGCAACTATTCCATTTATCTGCGGGAGCCGGAAAATCTGCTGTTCAGCTATTTCGAGTATCACGGGGATGATTTTGAAGCGGACATGGCGCGCATGGCCGCCGACCCGGAAACCCGGCGCTGGTGGGACGTGTGCATCCCCTG
>JALWTJ010000324.1 GCA_027082895.1 Hyphomicrobiales bacterium
CTTTCGGTGCGTTCATCCGGGCGGCGAGTCTCTCTGATGACGGAAAATTGAACCTTGCATCGGCCCTTGGCGCGGCTAGTGTAGCCGTTCGGCATTGTCAAAAGCCCGGCGCCTTCTGCTGCGGCCGAACCGGTTTGATCCTGAACCGGATAAATTCAGCAGGACGTGCGTTGAACCGGGTGGAATTTGCAAATTTCCCAGGGAGGAAAAAATGAGAAAGCTTTTCATTGCAGGGGCCAGTGCGTTGTTTTGCGGCGTGGCCCTTTCGGCAACCTATGCTGAAGACGTCAAGATAGGTATTGTCATGGGCTTTACCGGTCCGGTGGAATCCATGATTCCGGCCATGGCGGACGGGGCGGAATTTGCCATGAAGGAAGTCAATGAGTCGGGCAAGTTTCTCGACGGGGCAACCGTTGTGCCCGTGCGGGCCGATTCCACCTGCGTGGACAGTGCGGCCGCGGTTGCAGCGACCGAACGGCTGGTGACGTCGGACGGGGTGAAGGCCATTGTGGGCGGTGACTGTTCCGGGGTGACCGGGGCCATGCTGACCAATGTGGCGGTTCCCAACGGTATCGTGATGATTTCCCCGTCTGCAACCAGTCCCGGCCTGACCACGGCCGAAGATGACGGGCTGTTTTTCCGCACCGCCGCTTCGGGCGCGCGCGAGGGGCAGGTCATGAGCGACATCCTGATGGAGGATGGCGTGACGTCGGTGGCCGTGACCTATACCAACAATGATTATGGCAAGGGTCTGGCCGATGCGTTCAAGGCGGCCTATGAGGCGGCCGGTGGAACCATTACCCTGAGCCTGCCCCATGAAGATGGCAAGGCCAGCTATGCGGCCGAAGTGGGATCGCTGGCGGCTGCGGGCGGCCAGAAACTGGTGTTGATCGGTTATATCGATCAGGGGGGCTCGGATCTTTTGCGGGAGGCACTGGATCTGGGAGCATTTGATGATTTCCATTTCCCCTCGGCCATGATGGCTTCGGCGCTGGAAGAGAATTTCGGCACCGAAGTGGATGGTTCTACGGGCGAACATCCGGGAACGGACAGTCCGGGAGCGGCTAAATATGCCGAACTGGTGGGCGATGCGTTCGACGGCACGTCTTCGTTCAGCCCGGAAAGCTATGATGCGGCGGCGCTGATCATGCTGGCCATGCAGGCGGCCGGGTCGCCCGAAAGTGCCGACTTCAAGTCCCATGTAATGGAAGTTGCCAATGCACCGGGCACGAAGATCTATCCGGGAGAACTGGGCAAGGCGCTCGATATTCTGGCCAATGGCGGGGATATCGACTATGTGGGGGCTTCCTCGGTCGAACTGATCGGGCCGGGAGAGAGTGCCGGCAATTTCCGTCAGGTGGTTATCAAGGATGGCAAGATGACCACGGTGCGTTACCGCTAACTGTCGGGAAACTGCCGGTCGTGCCGGGTTGATCCGGTTTCCGGCATATCGGGAAAAAGAGACGGGCAGGCCCTTTTGGGGTGTGCCCGTTTTTCATTTGCACGGCCGGATCAATGTTGGCAAACTCGTCTTGCGGGCAGGGCGGGTTTTCGATTCTGGAACCGGCAACAACCCGAGGGGCACAGTTTGGCGGATCAGAGCGTATCCGGTTTTGATGGAACAAAAGATGCGCTCTGTCTGTTTGATATTGCCGCACGTCTTGTCCGAAAACCGCTTGACGCTTTTCGGGAAGTGCTCTGGCAGGGAGGAAAGCATGGTTTCGCGGCGTTCATTGATCGGTGGCGGGGTGGCCCTGGCGGCGGTGGGCGGGGCCGGCGCGCTGGCATGGCCTCTTTATCTCCAGATATTTCCGCCACGATCGCAAACGGGTTTTGAGCTTGGTGAGGCAGAACTGGCAGCGGCGCTTGACTTTCTGGATACCTATCCGGCGGTGGATTGTCATGCCCATCCGGGGCGGACCTTCGTCAAGGGGGCGGATGATCTTGCCTGGAAACTGAAGATCTATGCCGGGCTGGGCACGTTCGAGGATAAGGCTGTGGCCCAGATGAAAGAGGGGCGCATGCGGGCGGCGGTGTTTTCTGCCGTCGGGGATTTTCCCTTGCTGGATTCCCGGGGGGGCGGGCTGAAATCGGTGCGTGAATTTCATCCCGGTGAGGCATATGCCTATTACAAGGCGCAGATGGCCAATCTTGAAGCGCTGGTGGAGCGGGGGCTGGTTACGCCGGTGCGCAAGCCGGCTGATCTGGAAACGGTACGCTTAAGCGGCAGGCCGGGGGCCATTTTTGGGGTGGAGGGCGCTTCGTTTCTGGATGGGGACCTGGAGCGGGGGCAGGAAGCCTTTGATGACGGTGTGCGGATCATCACGCTGGTGCACTATCTGAGCGGCGGGCAGATTGGCGACATCATGACGGCGCCGCCGGTATTTGATGGTCTGACCACGTTCGGCAAGCTGGTGGTTCCTGCCCTGCAACAGGCGGGCATCATTATCGATCTGGCCCATTGCTCGGAAAAGACCGCCTTTGATGCTCTGAACCTTGGGGGCGGGCCGATGGTGGCAACCCATACCCATGTCGTGTCACCGGCGCTGGATGTGCCCCGCTTCATTTCAAAGGATCTGGCGCTTGCCATTGCCGACAGTGGCGGCTTCGTGGGCGCATGGCCGGCCGGGTTCGGCATTACCACCCTGTCCGGTTATCTGGACCGGATCGAGGAACTGGTGGAGCTTCTTGGCGTGAGCCATGTGGCCATTGGCAGCGACATGGGGGCCAATTACAAGCCGGTGTGGAACGATTATTCCCGGCTGCCCTGGATCGTGGGGGGGCTGATGCAGCGGGGCTGGGACGCTTCGGATCTGGCCGCCGTCATTGGCGGCAATTTCATTCGGGTGTTCAATGCCGCGCTGGCGGGGCGCGTGGCCTGAATCGTGTGTCCGGTCATGGTGGATTCAGGTTTGCGCTCTGTCGGTTCGCGCTGGTTACGCTTCATCTGTTGCGTGAAGCCTTCACGGCGCAGCGTCATGGACGTGAAGGGGCCGGGCAGTGGTTTCCGGTTCGCTGCCGGGGGAAAGTTTTTTGCCATCATCCTTGTTCTGCTCCTGTCCGGGGAAGCCGGTGGTGCATTTGCGCAGAACTTCCAGAGCGGCCGGGCGGCGCTGGAGAGGGGCGACGCGCAACGGGCACGACAGATCTGGAAGCCCCTGGCCGCTGCCGGGGATGCAGATGCCCTGAACGGGCTTGGCTGGCTCTATGATACCGGCAAGGGGGTGGCCGAGGATAATGGGCGGGCCTTGGCCCTTTACCTTGAGGCAACGAAGGGGGGGAATGCGGCGGCGCCGACCAATCTTGCCCAGATGTATGCCAGTGGCGACGGGGTGCCGCAGGATCTGATCAGCGCCTATATGTGGATGCGGATTGCCGGGCTGAACGGGTATGCGGATGTTGCTTCGGGCCTGGAACAGGTGGCGGGGGTGCTCGGCATCGGAGACATCGAAAAGGGGGAATTGCGGGCAAAGCTTTGCGTCAAGTCGGGTTTTCGCCTGTGCCACATGGCACCGGGAAAACCATCTGATCCGGCACCGGTTCCCCGAAGGTAATCAGGCTGGGTGATGGCCCCATCACACACTGTTGTTGGCCATCGGGGGCCGATGCTGCTAGACAGGGGCCTTCGGACAGGCGCATGCGCTGGAAACCTGGCGTGGGAACAGTCATGGTCTGCAAACAGCAGGAATTGGTCATGGAACAGTCGGCAGCCGTTTCCGGAAACAAGGGCCAACGGGCATTTCCGGTGGTTCCATCCGGGAGTCTGGCGGCCATTGCTGCCTATTCCATCTGGGGCCTGTTCCCGTTGTTTTTCCGGTTGCTGGACGGGGTCAGCCCGGCCCTGATCGTGGTGCACCGGGTTATCTGGTCGCTGGTGCTGGTGGGCCTGTTGCTGTGGATACGGGGGCGGCTGGGGGAAGTTGGTGCGGCACTGTCCAACCGGCGGACCCGGAACGTTCTGTTGTTGTCCTCGCTGCTTCTGGCGGTGAACTGGCTCGTTTTCATCTGGGCGGTGGCCATTCACCGGGTCGTGGACACGTCCCTGGGTTATTTCCTCAATCCGCTGGTCAATATCTGTCTTGGCATGCTGTTTCTGCGTGAGCGGCAAAATCCGTGGCAATGGCTGGCCATCGGGCTGGCGGTGCTGGCACTGGTGGTGCAGACGGTGGCCCTTGGCGAATTGCCGGTTATTTCCCTGACCCTTGCTCTTGCCTTCGGTTTTTACGGTTATCTGCGCAAGACGGTGCATGTGGATTCGGCGCCCGGTTTCCTGATCGAAACCATTGTCATGGCTCCCTGGGCGCTGGCCTATCTGGCTTGGCTTTTCCTGACGCAGGGGCCGGGGCCACATGCGGATCCGGTTCTGATGGGCCTGCTGGTCCTGACGGGGCCGATAACGGCAGGGGCATTGCTGATGTTTGCCTTTGCGGCGCGCCGTTTGCGGCTGACAACCCTGGGCATGATCCAGTATATTGCGCCCACCCTGCAGTTTGTTACCGCGATCTGGGTGTTCGGGGAAACGCTC
>JALWTJ010000325.1 GCA_027082895.1 Hyphomicrobiales bacterium
TCGAACCCGGGGCTGAAACTAGGCGTGAGCTATTGAAAATTGGTTAAGTCAACCGCTTGCATTGTTTCGATCCGACGTTGAATTACGTTATATTTATCAAAGTGTTAATGCGGCGATTTCTGCCCCCCTCCCCCTTGATCCATGATTGGGGAAAACGCTGCAACATCCCCGGATAGGGGCGGTGTTCACCTGCCCATCTTTCCACATGCCGCCATGCTCTCTTAATGGCGCCATTCGTGAAACCATCGGGCAAAACCGCCTCGTTTGCCAAATATTCACCATTATCGCCAAAGCTGTGCAGTGCAGAAACACATTTCAGGAAACCGGATCATGATCCCACGGACACACGGACTTCGCCTCCTGCTTGGCGGCCTGTTTCTGGCCCTTCTTTCCCTTGGGGCCAACATTGGCGCGGCGGCGGCGCAGGGGGATCCGGTTCAGGTCAATGTCAACATGGCGCGCATCCTGCGCATTGCTTCGCCGGCGGCAACCGTCATCGTGGGCAATCCGGGGGTGGCCGACGTGGCGATCCAGGACCCTCAGACCCTGATCCTGACCGGGCGCAGCTATGGCAGTACCAACCTGATCGTTCTTGACAGCGCCGGCAACCCGATTGCCGACCTGATCATCCAGGTGGCCGCGCAACGGGCCGGACTGCTGACGGTCTATCAGGGGGCCGCACGCACGACCCTTTCCTGCGAACCGGACTGCCAGCCCATCATCATGCTGGGGGACGACAACACGTTCACATCCAACACCATTGCCTCGTCCTCGCTGGTGGCGGGTGCTGCCAACTGATCCGGATTCCGCCGCTTACCCCCGGTTAACCAATCCGGCAAACCGGGTGGGTTTTATCGGTCATTCTAACCAATCCTTAGTGTTGGCGTGCAACAAGATGCCGGTATGCACCAGCAGCAAACCCGGTCCCACATGTCCCTCCCGTTCCCTACCCTTTCCCCCGGCAAACTGATCCTGCGCCGCCTGTTCGGTCGGCGCGGCAAAAAGGGTTTCGGAAAGGATGAGCGCGGGGTGACCGCCATCGAATTCGGGCTGCTGGCACTGCCGTTCTTTGCCATTATCGGCGCCATTCTTGAAACATCCTTTGTCTTTCTGGCCTCCCAGGTGCTGGACAGCGCCGTCAATGACAGTGCGCGCCTGATCCGGACCGGGCAGGCCCAGGCCGCCAATTACACCGCTTCCAGTTTCCGATCTGCCATCTGCAGCGAGCTTTACGGACTGTTCGACTGCTCGGCCCTCAAGATCCGGGTAAGCACGGTGGCCAATTTTTCCTCGGCCACGCTGGGAAACGTGGTGGACACCACCAATGGCAACTGGACGATGACAGAGCAATATGATGACGGGGCCGGGCTCAGCATCATTCTGGTGGAAGCCTATTACAAGTGGCCCGTATTCATGGATTTCTTCAATTTCAATCTGGCGAGCCTGCCGGACAACACGCGCCTGCTGTCCGCGGTGCGCGTGTTTCGCAACGAACCGTTCTAGGGAAAGGAGCAGAGCATGACATTCCTGCGCGATCTGCACGGCCTTTTCCAGCGGTTCCGGCATGGAACCAGAGCGGTGGCAGCGGTGGAGTTCGCCCTTATCCTGCCGCTGATGATGGTGCTGTACATGGGAACGATCGAAATTTCCCAGATCATCACGGTAGACCGGAAGATGTCCGCCATGGCCGGCTCCCTCGGCGACCTGGTGGCCCAGAGCAACAACAAGATCACCACCGCCCAACTGAATGATTATTTCCAGGCGGTGGGGTTGATCATGGCCCCCTATCCCACTGCAAACCTGAAGCAGCTGGTAACGCTGGTATATGTGGATTCCAACGGGGACACGTCGGTCAGCTGGAGCGTGGGATATAACGGGGCGACCGCCAAGACCACCGGTACGAGCTATCCCCTGCCCTCCCAGATCACCGACATCTCACGGGATATGTATGTGGTCGTCTCGGAGACCCAGCTGGCCTATCAGCCATGGGGCGGATATGTATTTTCGGGCAGCTTCAACCTTTACAAGCAATATTTTCACCTGCCCCGGTTCGGCGCCAAGATCAACCTGATCTGAGGCGTGCCCGGTCTGGATGGGTTCGCGATCACGCTCTGCCTGCCTGATCGCACCGCATGTCTCATCCGAAAACCGCTTCACACTTTTTTCGAAGTGCTCTATGCAGAGCCTTCCCTTTTTCCTGCAAGCAGACAAAATCATGACCGACACCCCTCCCTTGCCCCACCCTGTTCCCGTGTTTGATCTGGGCGGCGTTTTCATTGACTGGGACCCCCTGTACCTGTTTCGCAAGCTGTTCGAAACCGAGGAAGAAGCGGTCTGGTTCAAGGAAAACATCTGCACCCTGGCCTGGAACCTGGAGTTTGACCGGGGGGTGCTTTTTGCGGACGGGGTGGCCCGGCTGACCACCCGCCATCCCAAATACTGGCGCCAGATTGCCGCCTATGACCAGCGGTGGCGGGAAATGCTGGGGGAGTTCCATCACGGAACCATCGCCCTTCATGATGAACTGGTCCGCCAGAACATTCCCACCTATGCCATTACCAATTTTTCCTGGGAAAAATGGATGCCGCTGCTGGGGGAATGGCCGTTCCTGGAAAAGTTTGACGGGGTGGTGGTTTCGGGGCTGGAGGGTTTCGTCAAGCCCGATCCCCGGATCTTTGGCACCTTCTGCCAACGGTTCGGGCTTCGCGCGGCCGATTGCGTGTTCATTGATGACAGTGAACTGAACGTGCACGGGGCACAGGCCTTTGGCATGCAGGCGCTGCATTTCACATCAAGTGAAAAACTGCGGCACGATCTGATTGCACTGGGGCTGCCCCTGCAACCGGCCCGGTAGCCGCATCTTTCCCGGCGGCTCTCCCCGGGGCACGATACCGGTCAGCGGGTGCCGTACATGCGGTCCCCGGCATCGCCGAGACCGGGCACGATATAGCCCTTGTCGTTGAGGTGACTGTCAACGGCGGCGGTGAACACGGGAACGTCCGGATGCGCCTTGTTGAAGGCCGCGATTCCCTCGGGGGCCGCCAGCAGGCACAGGAAACGCAGGTTGTTGGCACCGCGCCCCTTGAGACGGTCAATGGCGGCAATGGCCGAATTGGCGGTAGCCAGCATGGGATCCACAACAATGATGAACCGGTCGGCAATATCGGAGGGCGCCTTGAAGTAATATTCCACCGGCTGCAGGGTATCATGGTCCCGGTAGAGGCCAATATGGGCGACGCGGGCGGCGGGCACCAGGTCGAGCATGCCTTCCAGCAGCCCGTTACCGGCCCTCAGGATGGAGGCAAAGACCAGTTTCTTGCCCTTCAGGGTGGGCGCCTGCATCTCCTCCATGGGCGTGCGGATGGTCTTGGTTTCCAGTTGCAGATCCCGCGTCACCTCGTAGCACAGAAGGTGGGCGATTTCCCGCAGCAGGCGGCGGAAACTGGCGGTGGACGTTTCCTGATCGCGCATGATGGTCAACTTGTGCTGGATCAGGGGGTGATCGACAACGGTGATGTTATTCATTCTTCAAGACCTTCTGGTCAAATGGCTGACCGGTTTGCCGGATCAAAGAAAGCTTGTGCCATGTTCTCCCGCTGGCAGGCCAAGCCATGTGGAAACACTCTGGCCAATATCGGCAAAAGTTTTCCGCAAGCCAACTGTTGCCGGTTGAAGAGCTGGGGAAAACATCAAAATCGGCGTCTGTTCGCGGGTATGGTCGGTTCCCGGTGCCGTGGGATCATTGCCATGATCGGCGGTCAGCAGCAAAAGGTCATCGGGCTGCATGCGGGCCACGATTTCCGGAATCCGCCGATCAAAGGCTTCCAGCGCACCGGCATAACCGGCCACATCGCGCCGGTGGCCATATTCGCTGTCGAAATCCACGAAATTGGTCATGATCAAGGCCCCGTCCGGCGCCATTTCCATGGCTTCCAGGGTGCGGTCAAACAGGTTCATGTTGCCATGGGCCTTGATCTTGTGGGTAACACCGCGCCCGGCATAGATGTCAGAAATCTTGCCGATGGCGATCATCTGGCGCCCCGCCGCCTTGACCCGGTCCAGAAGAATTTCCCCGGGCGGGTCGATGGCAAAATCGCGCCGGTTGCCGGTGCGGACGAAGCCGCTCTTTTCGTCCCCGATGAAGGGGCGGGCGATGACGCGGCCAATCTTGAGGGGCGCAGTATGCCGAAAGACGATTTCGCACAGGTCATAGAGCCGTTGCAGGCCGAAGCTGGTTTCATGGGCGGCAATCTGGAACACGCTGTCCACGGACGTGTAACAGATGGGCTTGCCGGTGCGCACATGCTCGGCCCCCAATTCCTGGATGATGGCAGTGCCCGAGGCATGCTTGTTGCCAAGGATGCCGGGCAGGCCGGCTTCCCTGACCACGCTGGCGATCAGATCATCGGGAAAGGTGGGAATGGTGTCGGGGAAATAGCCCCAGGCGAAGGGCACCGGCAGGCCGGCAATCTCCCAATGACCGGACGGCGTATCCTTGCCGATGGACACTTCCCGGCCCACGC
>JALWTJ010000326.1 GCA_027082895.1 Hyphomicrobiales bacterium
TCTTCCTGCACGCGCAGGATTCGGGACAGTTGGCCGGGGGGATTACCCTGTCCAATATCCAGTACAATGCCGCCCGGCATGCCAATCTGGGCTATTGGCTGGGTGCGCCGTTCGTGGGGCAGGGAATTATGCGGCGCGCGGTGGGGCGCATGCTGACTTTTGCCTTTGCCGACCTTGCCTTGTGGCGTGTACATGCGGCCTGTCTGCCCCACAACAACCGATCCATCAGCGTGCTGGAGCATAACGGATTTGCCCGGGAAGGCTTTGCCGAAGACTATCTTCAGATCAATGGCAGGCTGGCCGATCACGTCCTGTTCGGCCTGACCCGCAAGCAATTTCGTCTCAACGGTGGAAAAGTGCCGGCAAACCGCCTTGATGGCCCTGATTCTGTCTGAAATTAACGTCACTTGAACCTATTGCCTTGTGGCCAGGTGAAAACCCCGTTACCAAGGGGCGGCTTTTGGGAACAATGGTTGGGAATTGCCGGCGAACATGCGTCATTTTGTTGTTCTGGCGATGGTATTCTTTTCTCTTTTCGCCGCAATTGCGCGCGCGGGCGCCTTTGAGGTGGTCGTGGTGCCCCCCGACATCAACGCCGTCAATATGAGTGCCGCAGTTGATGTGCGCGAGGGGACGGATGGTCGCATTCGCCTGAGCACCGCCCCCGGCGCCGACGGCATCGTGCGCCGCATCGAGGTACTGGCGGCCAAGGAAGGGACCAATCCCAAATGGGCCCTGTTTGCACTGTCCAACCCCTCCGATGTCCAGATCAAGCGCCTGCTCGTCGCTCCGTTCTTCACCCTGCCCGGTTCCGGCCTGTTCCGGCCCGATCTCGGGGACGAACGCATCGCCGCGCTGACCCCCAGTGCCGGGTTGCGGCCCCAGCGCCAGTCCGACCCGGAAGCCGACGTGTTCGAGGTGGTGCTGGACCCGGGCGCAACCGTGACCTTTGTCGCCGAACTCAAGAGCGACCGTCTGCCCCAGCTTTTCTTGTGGGAACCCAACGCCTATCGCGATTATGTGAATTCCTTCACCCTGTTTCGCGGCACTGTTCTGGGCATTGCCGGGCTGGCCGCGGTGTTTCTCACCATCATGTTCGTCGTCAAGGGGCGGGGGGTCTTTCCCGCAACCGCTGCCTTTTCCTGGGCTGTTCTGCTGTATCTGCTGGTGGATTTCGGCATTCTGGGGCCCTTTCTCGGCGTAGGCAACGGGGCGGTTCAGCCCTTTCGGGCCGCTGCTGAAGCCGGGCTGGCCACCACCCTTTTCGGGTTCCTTTTCATCTATCTGAACCTGCACCGTTGGCACCTGCGGTTCCTGCATCTGGCCATGGCCCTGTCCGCTGTCATGCTGGCCCTGATCGCGTTCGCCTTCCTGCAACCGGCCATCGCCGTTACCGTCGCCCGCACGGTTCTGCTGCTGCTGGGCATTCTGGGATTCGTTCTGATCCTGCTGCTGGCCCTGCGCGGATACGACCGTGCGGTGATGCTGGTGCCCACCTGGATCATTTACATTGCCTGGCTCATATATGGCTGGATGGTGCTGACAGGGGCCGTTTCCAATGACATTGCCCAGCCGGCCATGGCGGGGGGGCTTGTGCTCATCGTCATGCTGATCGGTTTTACCACCGTTCAGCACGCCTTTGCCGAAGGGCAGGTTTCCCTCGGATCCCTGTCCGAGATCGAACGGCGCGCCCTTGCCCTGACCGGCAGCGGCGATTTCGTGTTTGACTGGAACATCGAGCGGGACCGGGTCAACGTGTCCGCCGAACTTCATCCCCGCCTCGGGGAACGCCCCGGCGCCCTGCGCGGCTCCATAAAATTGTGGCTCGACCGGATCCACGTGGAAGACCGGGACAGGTTCCGCACCGCCCTTGACACGCTGGTCGAACTGCGCCGCGGCAAGGCCAATCTGGACATTCGCATCATTTCCCACGACGGCACCTACCGCGTGTTCCGCATGCGTGTGAAGCCCGTTCTGGGGGGAGATGGAACCGTGTCGCGGGTCGTGGGTACCCTGCAGGACGTTTCCGACGAAAGGGCCGCCCGGGAACGCCTGCTGCACGATTCGGTTCATGACAGCCTGACCGGCCTTCCCAACAAGCAGTTGCTTCTGGATCGTCTCGAACGCGCCCTTGAACGGGCCCGCAATGCCAACGGCCCCAAGCCGGCCGTTCTGATCGTGGACCTGGACGAATTTTCCCTGCTTGACGAGCGTATCGGCCAGTCAGCGGCGGACTCGGTGTTGCTGGCCGTGGCCCGGCGCCTTTCCCGAATCATGCAGCCCATGGATACCCTGGCCCGCCTGTCCGGTGACCAGTTCGGGGCGGTTCTGGTGTCCAGCGACAGCGCCACCAAGATTGCCGAAGTTGCCGAACAGATGCGCCGCTCCCTGCGGGCTCCCTTCAATTTCGGGGATCAGGATGTGACCCTGACCGCCTCCATCGGCATCACCATCTTTGACAACGGCCCCGCCGATGCCGCCGAAGTGGTGCGCGATGCGGAACTGGCCATGTATTACGCCAAGCGGCTTGGTGGCGACCGCATCGAAGCCTACCGGGCCTCCGCCCGCTCCATTGCCGCCTACGCCGAGGCATCCGAAAAGGATCTGGAGCGGGCCATGAATGCGGGGGAATTGCAGGTCCACTACCAGCCCATTCACGACATTCATTCCGGACGTATCGCCGGTGCCGAAGCCCTGATGCGCTGGAACCATCCTTCCAAGGGCGTCATTCCGCCTTCAGAATTCATTCCCCTTGCCGAGCGCACCGGGCTGATCGACAAGCTGGGGCGTCTTGCCCTGCGCCAGGCGGCCAACCAGACCGGGGACTGGATCGCCAACCTGCCGCTGGACGATGATTTTTTCGTATCCATCAACCTGTCTACCACCCAATTGTCGACCCAGTCCCTGCTGACGGACCTGCGCAACATGGTCACGGAAAATCTGGCGCTCGCTCCCCATCTCAAGCTGGAGGTGACCGAGAGCCAGGTCATGATCAACCCCGAACATGCCGCCTACGTGCTTGAAGCGCTCAAGGATCTGGGGGTCGGGCTGGCGCTGGATGATTTCGGCACCGGCCATTCTTCCCTGTCCTACCTGCACCGTTTTCCCTTTGATACGGTCAAGATACCGGCCCAGTTTGTCCAGATGAGTGTCAATTCGGGCATGGCCCACACCCAGGGGCCGATCATGCGAGCCATCATTTCCCTTGCCAACGAGCTTGGCCTGCGGGTCGTGGCCGAAGGGGTGGAATCGCCCGAGGAACTGGAGCGCCTGCGCGAACTGGATTGCCAGCTTGCCCAGGGCTATCTTTTTGATGGCGCCATGTCCGGCAACGATCTCAACCGAAAGCTTGCCGCCCAATATTCCTGACGGGCAGGCGCACCCTGCGCAGGTTGGGCGGGTATCAGGCCCGCCCCCCGAAGGCGCTCAGGGAGGCCCGGTTGATCCCCAGCAGGCCCAGGGCGGCATCGTAACGGTCGGCAAAGGATGTCTGGAACAGCAATTCCTCGTTGAAGGGAATGGTCAGCCAGGCATTTTGTGCCAGCTCCCCCTCCAGCTGCCCCGGGCTCCAGCCGCAATAACCCAGCACGAACAGGGCCTTTTCCCCCGAAGGGGAACGGGCCATGGCCGACAGCACTTCAAGATCCGCCGACAGCATGGTGGTTTCGTTGATGGGAAAGGACAGGCCGTCCAGTTTCAATTCGCTGGCATGCAGAACGAAGCCCCGTCCCTTTTGTACCGGCCCGCCGCGCAATACCGGCTTGTCGGCCATGGCGGGGGAAACCTCGATATTGTGGCCCGTCTTGTCGGCGGGAAAGTTCCGCGCCACATCGGCCATCACCTGACCGAAGGTCACGTCCTTCAGTGGGTCGTGAATGGCAATGGCCATGGCGCCCTCGCTGTTATGCTCCACCACATAAAGCACGCTTTCGAAAAAGCGCGGGTCACCCATCAGCGGCATCGCCACCAGAAACTGCCCCTGCAGGCTTTCCATGTCGGCGGGTGAGCTCGGCTTCTTGCTGGACAAAAACGATGGAATATCCATGGCTCCGATATTACCTTTACGCGCGCGGGAACGCAAAGCGTTTGCACATGCCGGTTTGCCTTTTCAATGCCTCATATGGGAAGCAATATCGGGTGCGTCCAGTGAGTTCACGAAGGTCTGAACAGCGCCATGTTGGTTTTCCGACCATTTTCTGCAACAAGCGGTTCCATGGGAAAAATTCTTCTGTTCGTTCTGTTTGTTCTTGGCACCGCCCCAGCATTGGCGGACGCCACCGACTGGGTGGATGTGGCCCCCCAGGCCCGCATGCGGCTGCTGTTTTCCGGCGTCCGATCGGCTGATGACACCACCATGATGGCGCTGGAACTGGACATGCAGGGCGTGACCATGACCTATTGGCGGGTACCGGGGGAAACCGGTGTGCCCCTTGCGCTGGATACCACCGGCTCCACCGGTATTGGCGACCTTGAGGTCATCTGGCCCTATCCGGAGCTGGAAACCCGTTATGGCTATGTG
>JALWTJ010000327.1 GCA_027082895.1 Hyphomicrobiales bacterium
GGGTAGACCTGGCGGTAACGGGGGGAATTGTTCAGAGCGAATATGTGCGCATCACTCTGGACATGATGACCCATTTCGGCGGGCAGGTTGTGGCAGCGGATGATTTTGCCGCCTTTCGTGTGGCACCGACCGGTTACAGGGCAAAGGATCTGGTGGTGGAGGCGGATGCGTCCACGGCCACCTATTTCGCGGCGCTGGCGGCGGTTACGGGAGGGCGTATCACATTGGCCAATCTGGGCAGCGGGACGCGGCAGCCCGATTACGGGTTTCTTGACATCCTGGAGCGGATGGGGTGCCGGATCACGCGCACCGCGTCTGCCAGTACCATCGAGATGAAGGGGAAGCTGCGGGGCGGGTTTTCCATCGACATGCGCCCCCTGTCCGATGCGACGCTGACTCTTGCTGCTCTGGCGCCGTTCAGCGACGGGCCGGTGCACATGCATTCGGTGGCCCATATCCGGCACCATGAGTGCGACAGGATTTCGGCCATGTGCGCGTCCCTGGACAGGATGGGTATCCGGGTGGAGGAGCATGCGGACGGGATGACCGTTTATCCGGGAACCCCTGAAAGGGCCGTGCTGGACACGTTCGAGGATCACCGGATGGCCATGTCCCTTGCCATCGTGGGGATCGGCGGCAAGGGGGTGGAGCTTTTGGGGCCGGGGTGCGTTTCAAAGACCTGTCCGCAATTCTTCGACCAGCTGGAAGAATTGGGAATCGGTATCCGGCGTTAATCGCCGGTGCGGCGTGGATATTCCGTTTTTGTGCAATATCCTTTACTTGGACCAATATTCTTCACTTGGGCAACGTGCGTGCCGGGCGTTTCTTTGTGCCTCAATAATGGGGCGGGGGAGGTTCGGCGCCGCCGGGGCCGTCCATGGCGTTTTCCACGTCGCGGACCTGTTGGGAAAGCCGGGCAATGGTGATTCTGAGTTTTTCCATTTCGTCCCACTGGGCGGTGATGGCTTCGTTCAGTTCGTCGATGGTCTTTTCCTGAAAGGCAACCCGGGTTTCAAGGGATTCCATCCGTTCTTCCAATGGCCGGGATTGGCGTGTGCGGGGGGAAATGGGGGCGTCAGTCATGCGAAGCGGACTCCTGCCGGTTGGGGTTTTTCAGATCGGCAACACTGATCTCGGCCAGAACGATGCCCGAGATGACCAGTACCGATGCAACCAGATGATACATCTGAAACTGCTCACCGACCAGCAGGATGGACAGGATCGTGCCGAAAATGGGAAGCAGGTTGATGAAGATGGATGCCCGGTTGGCGCCGATTTTTTCCACGCCGCGCGCATAGAACATCTGGGCAATGATTGATGGAAATACCATCACATAGAAAATGAGCAGCCATCCCCGGGGGGTGGTCCGGGGCAGCAGGGAGAGGAAGTCTCTGATGCCGCCACCGATCAGCCCCTGGGCCAGAAGGGCCGCAATCAGGGCAAAAAAGGCGGTCACCGTCATGAAGCTCAGCCAGTGGGTGACCGGTTTGAAGCGCAGGGCCAGGGAATAACCGGCGTAAAACACACAGGCCAGAAGGATCATGGCATCCCCCACATTCACCTGCAGGGACAGGATGCGGGTGGGATGACCATGGGTTGCAACCCAGATGACGCCCAGGATGGTCAGGACCAGTCCCAGGATCTGGAGAGGCCGTGCCCGGACCCGGAACAGGATGAAGTTGCCCAACAATACCAGTACCGGGATCGAAGCCTGCTCCATGGCCCCGTTGACGGCGGTGGTGTAAAGGGAGGAATTGTACATGAGCACGTTGAAGCCGGTAAAACCGAATATGCCGAACGCGGCCAGCAGGGGCAGGCCCGGCTTCAGTCGTGACCAGTCCCGGCGCACATGGGGCCATGCAAAGGGAATGAGAATGAGCAGGGCCCCGGCCCAGCGTCCGATGATCAGCACGAACGGGTCCACATGCCCCACCGCAAGTTTGCCCGCGGTGATGTTGCCGCCCCAGAAAACCGGCGCCAGCACCAGCAGAAGGTAGGGGCGGGACAGCAGGTGCCGGATCGTGTCCAGAAGATGGATGATTGCTGAAACGGGCCTGTCCATGGTGGCTGTCCGGTGTGTTGCAGGGAGGGGGCGGTGAAAGGGGAATTGGCGGTTTGTTTCTTGTGGTGTTTTCAGGCTGAAAGCGGACGCATAGCATTGGCAGGGGCGGCTTCCTACCAAAAATCTCATCTGCTGCGTTCGGCCTGGTGGGCGGTTCGTTCATTCCGGTTGGCAAAAATCGATGTCGGTTGGTGAAACCGTGCTCATTGCGCGATATGCATTTGGGCCGTGCCGGCCCTTGTCAGACGTGTTGATGCTTACTATCAGGTGCGGGGGCCGTTTTTGGGGGCTTCGACGTGCCCATGGGGCAGAGTTTACACGGTACTGCCACATTTGAGTGGCCAATGGGGGCAATCGGGGCGCAATGCGGGCAGATATGCGTCCGACAGACAGGAAGTTCGGTTCATGGCGAATGTAGTGGTGGTGGGCTCTCAATGGGGGGACGAGGGCAAGGGCAAGATCGTTGACTGGTTGAGCGATCGCGCCGACGTGGTGGTGCGTCACCAGGGGGGGCACAATGCGGGCCATACCCTTGTGATTGACAAGAAGGTCTACAAGCTGTCCCTGCTTCCTTCCGGACTGGTGCAGGGCAAGATGTCGATCATCGGCAACGGGGTGGTGGTGGACCCGCGCCATTTCGTCGCCGAAGTGCGCAAGCTGAAGGCGCAAGGGGTGGTTATCAGTCCCGACGTGCTGGTGTTGTCGGAAACCGCCCCCCTCATCCTTTCGGTACATCAGGAACTGGATGCCCTGCGTGAGGGGGCGAGCCGGGGATTGAAGATCGGCACCACCAAGCGGGGCATCGGGCCTGCCTATGAAGACAAGGTGGGGCGCCGTGCCATCCGGGTCATTGATCTGAGTGAACCGGAAATGCTGATGGAAAAGATCGAGCGGCTGTTGCTGCACCACAATGCGATTCGACGGGGGCTGGGAATGGACGAGGTGTCCCCGCAGACGCTGCATGGGGAACTGATGGGGGTGGCGGACGAGCTTTTGCCCTATATGGGGCAGGTCTGGCGGGTGCTGGACGAACAGCGGAAAGCGGGCCGCCGCATCCTGTTCGAGGGGGCGCAGGGGGCGCTGCTGGATGTGGACCATGGCACCTACCCGTTTGTCACGTCCTCCAACACGGTGTCCGGGCAGGCGGCGACCGGAGCTGGTATCGGGCCGGGGGCGCTGGACTATGTTCTGGGTATCACAAAGGCCTATACCACGCGGGTGGGGGAGGGGCCGTTTCCGAGCGAACAGGAAAACGAGATCGGCCGGTTTCTTGGAGAGAAGGGGCACGAATTCGGCGTGGTGACGGGGCGCAAGCGGCGGTGCGGCTGGTTTGATGCGGTTCTGGTGCGCCAGATGGTCAAGGTTTCGGGCATCAACGGCATTGCCCTGACCAAGCTTGACGTTCTGGACGGGCTGGACGAGATTAAGGTATGTGTTGCCTATGAGCTTGAGGGCAGACGTCTGGATTATTTTCCCAGTTCCATGGCGGCCCAGGCGCGGGTGACGCCGGTCTATGAGACGCTTGAGGGGTGGAAGGGGACAACGGCAGGGGCACGAAGCTGGGCGGAATTGCCGGCACAGGCTGTCAAGTATGTGCGCCATATCGAAGAATTGATCGGCACGACGGTGGCCATGCTTTCAACGAGCCCGGAACGCGCGGATACCATATTGGTAACAGATCCTTTCCAGGATTGAGTTATTTTGCAATAAAGCGGACAGATGCTGAGTATCGAGTAGAGAATGGCAAATTATCAGGAACTTTTGACCAAGGCTGTCAATGCGCTGCCGGAGAATAACGGTGCAGCGCGGCGCGAGGTCTACGAAAAGGCCCGCAAGGCGCTGGTGGCGCAACTGCGCGGGATCGATCCGCCCCTGCCTGCCCGGGAGATCACCCAGCACCGGCTGGAATTGGAAGATTGCATCCGCGAGGTGGAGAATGCGGCCACCGAAGCGGTTCTGGGCGGCTTGAAGGAAGTGGAAGAAACGGTCATTCCGCTGGAAGAACCGGCGCCCGTGGTCCCGGTGCAGCCGCCGGAGCCGCCGGTGGCGGAAGGGGAACCTGCCACGGCTGAAGAGGAAGGCTCCGAAAGGGCGGTTGCCGATCCACCTGCCCGGGATATGTCGGCCGGGGACGAACCTGCCGAACAGGAACCCACCGAAAATCAGGAAGCAACGGAGGCTGAAGCGGGTTCGGGGGGCGCTGAAACCGCAGCGCCGAGCGTTCAGGCTTCTCCGGAAAACACAAAGGACGGCGTGACGGAACGTCTGCCGGAAAAGGGCGGACAGGAAAAGGCGGCCGAAAACGGTTCCGGAACGCCAGGGGAACCTGTTGGCAAGGTTGCGGATGCCGGGATTTCTGAAAAGGCGGACGTATCTGCTGCTCCCAAAGACCCGAACGGGGCGCTGGATGCGCTGATTGCGCGTGCGGGAAAGAAGAAATCCGTCTCGCAAAGCC
>JALWTJ010000328.1 GCA_027082895.1 Hyphomicrobiales bacterium
CCCATTTCGGGCTGGGGGATCAGGATCTGGTGCGCCTGCGCATCATCTGGCCCGATGGCACCCCATCCCATTGGCAGGAGATTTCCGCCAACCAGGCCCTGATCCTGCGGCGGGACGGGAACCAGTTCCGGGCGCAAGACCCGTTCCGGGCCGACAGGACCGAATGAATACCGGGCCCGAATCAGGAAATCGGCCCCTCCCCGCCTGACGGGAAGGAGCCGATGAAAGAAAAGCCGGACCCGCTGAAGCAATCCATCAGCGGATCAGGGGCCGTACCTGAGGAATGGCGTCAGCCCTGACGTGGGCGGAATACCCGGCCGATCATGGGCACCAACAGGGCGGCAATGACAATCTTGAACAGGTCACCGACCACGAAGGGCAACACGCCGGACGTGAAAGCCATGGGCATCCCAAGGTAACGGCTCAGCCAGGCAAATCCCAGCCCCAGCACGATGGCCGAGCCCAGGGACATGATGACAAAGGAGCGGATGAAGGAACGATCGGCGCCCCGTTCGGCAAACCAGCCCACGAAACCGACAGCAAGCACGAACCCGGCAATATAGCCGCCGGTGGGACCCATCATGTAGGCCAGCCCGATGCCGCGTTCCGGCGAGGTGGAAAATACCGGCAGGCCCAGCGCACCTTCCAGGACATAAAGCAGGGCAGCAGCCAGACCAAGCCGGAAGCCATAGGTGGAGGCAAGCACCATGACGGCCAGAGTCTGCATGGTCATGGGAACCGGAATGAAGGGCACGGAAATCTTGGCCGACACCCACAGGAGAATGGACCCGGAAAAGGCCAGCATGAAATACATGATCATGCGAGAAGTACCCTGTTCGGGCAGAACGGCCGAAACGATCGGAGCCGGAGCACTTGTGGTTGCGCTTGGCATGTGGTCGCCTTTCTTTGAAAAAAAATTGCGATTCCTTTTACGATGCAATTCCAATGTCTTCAATGGGATAATTGTTCATGCCCCCAACCCGCCCTTCACCCGCCTTCCTTACCGACTTTCACCCGGTGGTGGGCCAGCCCACAAATGTGGCGCCCAATATCGTTTCCATCTGCGCGCCCAATGCCGGTCCCTATACATTCACGGGCACCAATTCCTATCTGGTGGGCGAGAATGACCTGCTGATCATCGATCCGGGACCGGCGGAAAAAGCGCATCTTGACGCCATTGAAAAGGCCATTGGCGGGCGACGGGTGCAGGCCATCCTGCTCACTCACACCCACACGGACCATTCCAGCCTTGCCCCCGAACTGTCGCAGCGCACCGGCGCTCCCATCTGGTTCGGGGGGCAGCACCGGTTGTCGCGTCCCCGGCGACCGTTCGAGATCAATCTCATTCACGGCTCCTGTGACTGGTCGCTGAGGCCGGAACGGACCCTTGCCGACGGGGACGTGGTGGAAACGGGTAACACCCGGCTTCAGGTCATCGAAACGCCCGGGCACTGCGCCAACCATCTGGCGTTCGGGGTAGTGGGCACCCGCTACCTGTTTTCCGGCGACCATGTCATGGGCTGGAATTCCACGCTGGTTGCCACGCCCGACGGATCCATGGCCGCCTATTTCGCTTCCCTTGAAAAATTGCTGAACCTTGAATGGACCCACTATTTCCCCGGACATGGGGCCCCCATCGTGCATGAGGACACGGACAGAAATGCCAAAAGTTTCGCCCGGGCGCTGCTCAGCCACCGACAGGTGCGCAACCGGCAGATACTGGAGGCAATCGGCAAGGGATCACAAACGGTGCGCCAGGTCGTGACCGCCATCTATCCAGAAGCGGGCACCGCCATCCGGATCGCTGCCGCTATGACGGTGCAGGCACACGTGGAATATCTCTGCGAAAGGGGCAAGCTCAGGATCCGGCGGCGCCTGTTCCGCCCCCCGTTGCTGGAACGGGCCTGAACTTTCTCAGCCCGTTTCCCCATCCGCTTTTTGCTGGCGCTGCTCCACCATCTGGTCCAGATCCTGCAAAAATGCCTCGATCCGCCTGCCATTGACACCCAGGTCATGCACCCCGTTCAGGGAGGCCGAACGCATGTCCACCCGGGATCCGTCAAGGGTGCGGGTCACCCGGATGGCAACCTCGTCCCGCCACCCCATGAAGGTCATGGCCATGGCATTGATCTGGCCCTCCCCGCTCCGGTCCACGGGACGGGCCACCCGGACCTCCCATTCCCTTTCGCCGACAAGCTGGCTTACCTGCTCGAACACTGCCTCCGGCTCGATGGCATAGAGCCGGGGCCGTGCGGCGGGAAAGGCCGCCTGCACAAGGGAAAGGCTGGCGCCCCCTTCAGGACGGGTCGGGGCGGTGGAATGCACGATCATGGCAAGGGGAAGACGCGGGTCGGTTGTCACATCATTGGTCAGGGGATAGCGCGAGGCCATGACGGCGCCATAGGCAAGCGGGCCGAGACAGGCCAGCCCCAGAAGGATGCCGAACGTGGATTTGCCCCATCCATGATCGCCGGTTCGCCAGATCCTGAAATAGGCGGCAATACCAGAAAGCACTGCCAGAAAAGCCAGCACCACCGCCAACGCAAACACAATCTGAAAAGCGGTGCTGTTCAGCAGACGGGTTCGGTGCATCCAGACCGGCAACACGATCAGGGGCAGGGCAAAACCCGCCAGTCTCTGGGACCATCTGGCCAGCCGGGAAGTACGGCGCGCGATTCTCTTCATGTGGAAAGCCCCATTGACATCATGCGCCAATATCCGTGTGACCTGCGGCAGCAATATGGTGAATGGCCGCTATTGGCAGCGCCCTGTTCCTTTGCATGTGCCCCTGTCGGAAACGTGCACCGCCGCTGGCACCGGCTGATCGTACCATTCGCGTACCCTGACCACCTGCCCTGTTCATCCGCATCACCTTGCATTCTTTCCCTTGCGCTTGGACTTTTCCGGCCCCACCCTCGCCCCCTGGCCGCACATGTGGCCAATGGCCTGCCATTCGGCGTCCGAAAAGACCGGTGGCCGTGACATTTCACCCATCGCCCTTCCGCCCGCTTCGAGCATGGCGCGACGTTCCGCATTCAGGGGATGGCTGGACAGCAGTGCAAATTTTACCGCGTCGGAATCATCCCGGCTGATACGGTCGAGCAGATCGGCCAGTGCCGCCGGATCAAATCCCAGTTGCCGTGCCACGGCGATGGCATATTGATCCGCCTCCCGTTCCGCATCTCGGGAAAAGCCCGAATTGATCAGGACCGTTCCCAGCACCGCCCCGACCGACAGCCCGGTCACGTCCCCCAGAACGACACCGACCAGAAGGCCGGTACCAGCGTTGGAAATCAGCTTGCGCATGCCGTGCCGGTGGACCACATGGCCGATTTCATGGGCCATGACACCGGCAAATTCGTCCGGGGAGCGGGTCTGCTCCAGAAGGGCGGAAAAGTAGAAGGCGCGCCCGCCGGGCAGGGCAAAAGCATTGGGAATCGTGTTGCGCACCATCTGAATGGACACCGGAAACGGCGAATCGGAGAGGGCCAGCGCCTGTCTGGCAAACCGGCCCATGGCGCGGTTGGCAAGGCTGTCCGGATTGGTATCACAGGCAACCAGCCCGCCATTTTCCGCCAGGGCACGCTGCATCTGGGCAGCGATCGTGTCCCCGAGGCGGATTTCGGTTTCCGGGGGAACGAATTTGACGATCCGGCCGGCAATCAGGGGAACCCCATATATGTAGGCCGCGATCAGCGCGAACAGGGCCAGGCTCAGCACGAAGATGTTGCGCGCCGCGCGCCACCTCTTGCGGCGCCGGTGCATGGCCAGAACCGGCAGGCGCTCCCGCATCCGGCGTGCCGCTTCAGGATCGGAAACGACCAGACGGGCACCGGCGGGCCTGCCGGACATCCCCAGGCGCAGTTCACCCCGGGCGCCGGGCACCGAAAAAATGTCGGCAACGTCCCAGCTGTCGATTCTGCGGGAACGGGTGGAATCGAAAATTTCCAGAAAGAGGGAGGTCGCCAGCATGTAATGCAACTCGTCCCGCGGGTCGATGGCGGTTGGCTCCAGGCGTTTCAGACTCAGGCAGACGGGCCGGGCGATTGCCCCCCTGCCGTCATAACAAACCGCTTCAAACCAATCGGTGCCGGTATGCATCAATAGGCCCCCACGTTCAGCGCATCGGCCAGTCCCTGACCAGCCAGGGCGCTTTCCTCGCCCCGGGCACGCACGTTTTCCAGATCTGCGGCCTCGGATATGCGGGTGCCCTTGGCCACCAGCTTCCACAAACCAACCCGGAGAACCAGTTCACCGGCCATGGCAAGGAAGGCCAGCCAGGCCAGATAGGTCAGGCCCAGGGCGCCCATCCCCGTCCATCCCAGTTGCAGGATATGGGAGAGATCGGCCTGCCGGCCCGCAAGAACATCTCCCGGCAGGTTTGTGGCAACAATCCCGAAAACCAGCAGGAAAATGGTGCTCAGCACCACGAACAGCAGGCCGTGAACAACATACTGCCCGAACAGGGCCAGTGTGGGCACACGCACCTTAACGCGC
>JALWTJ010000329.1 GCA_027082895.1 Hyphomicrobiales bacterium
GGGATGCGCAATCCCAGGGGCACCACGGGGGCAGGCAGCGGCCGGAAACGCTGCAGGCTGGCAGCAACCTTTTCCGGCGTGGCCTTCAGACTGTTGACGCGCAGATCGAGGGGCGGACGCATGGTCAGCGCCCGGGCCTGCTCCAACCAGCTGGTGCCGAATGTTTCCTTAAAGGCGGGCACCAGCCATTCGGGCAGGTCGGCGCGCACATGGTCGGGGGCGTTTTGCAAAGGCATGTCGGCCTGCAACAGGGTCATTTCATCGGGCGTGATAGGATCGGGGGCGAAATTGTCGCGCTCGAAGGCCCCCTGAAGTGCTTGCGGGTCTTCTCCCCAATCCCTGACCGCCACGCTCAAAACCAGCGCACGACCTGTTTCCGCCTGCATGGCCCAGCCATGGCTGGCGCGCCTGCGCAGGGCGTCATAGACAAGGTTGCCGATGGCGGCCCGGTCACCGGAACCGGCGAAACGGTTGGCCTGCCCCCAGTCCCTGAGAGCCAGCGCCACCGGGCGGCGTCGCTGTTGCAGGGAATCCAGAATCTCGATGGCAGCGGCAATACGTCCGGAAAGGCGCATCAGCCGCCCAGACCGAACAGGATGGGCAGATAAATGCTCAGCATCAACCCGGTCAGCACGATCACACCAACCAGATAGACCGCAAAGCGCTGATTGACATTGTTGGTGGTGATGTGGATGCCCGCGTGCAGGTAACGCAGGGCGACAAAGGCCCAGGCCAGCACGACGTGCCACAGGGTGACATTGCCGAAAATCAGCAGGACGGCGACGCCGAAATAGAACAGCATCGGAATTTCAAACTGGTTGGAAAAGGATTTGCCCACCTTGAGTGCGTGCTCGGGATAACCGTCCGAACTCAGGGCCACGTCCCGGATGCTCACCTGACGGGTACGCACCGCTGCCACCCGCAGGAAGCCCAGGCGGATCAGCAAGCCCAAGGTGAGCAGGACATGGGCGAAGGAAGCTGCCAAAAGCAGCCGGTCGAACAGATTGGCAACCATCAGCGTCCGCTCCTGTAATTGGGGCTTTCCCGGGTAATGGCCACATCGTGGACGTGGCTTTCGCTCAGGGCCGCCCCGGATATGCGGACAAAGGTTGCCCGCTCGCGGAACGTAGCAAGATCCCGGGCACCGGTATAGCCCATGGAAGCACGCAGGCCCCCGGCAAGCTGGTGCAGCACGTTTCCAGCGGGCCCCTTGTAGGGTACCTGCCCTTCGATCCCCTCGGGCACCAGCTTCATCTGGTCGTTGACGTCCTGCTGAAAATAGCGGTCGGCGGACCCCCGCGCCATGGCGCCCACCGACCCCATGCCGCGATAGGACTTGTAGGAGCGCCCCTGATAGAGATAGACCTCGCCGGGGCTCTCATCGGTTCCGGCCAGCAGGGAGCCGACCATGACGCAGGAAGCGCCCCCGGCCAGTGCCTTGGCCAGATCGCCGGAAAACTTGATGCCCCCGTCCGCAATCACGGGTACCCCGGACCGGTCGGCTTCTTCAGCGCAGGCCATAACGGCGGCAAGCTGGGGCACCCCGACTCCGGCCACCATGCGGGTGGTGCAGATGGAACCGGGGCCGATCCCCACCTTGATCGCGTCGGCCCCCGCATCAATCAATGCCCTTGTGGCCTCGGCTGTCGCCACGTTTCCGGCAACGATCCGGGTGGAATTGGACTGCTTCTTGACCCGCGTCACCGCGTTGGCCACATGAACGGAATGTCCGTGGGCGGTGTCGATGACCAGCAGATCAACCCCGGCCTCGATCAGGCGCATGGAACGTTCAAACCCCTTGTCGCCGACCGTGGTTGCGGCAGCAACCCGCAGGCGCCCCTGCCCGTCCTTGATGGCATCGGGATTGAGCTTGGCCTTTTCCATGTCCTTGACCGTGATCAGGCCGATGCAGTTGCCCGAACCGTCCACCACCAGCAGCTTTTCGATACGGTGGGCGTGCAGCAGGCGCTTGGCGTCCTGCTGGGAGACCCCTTCGCGCACGGTCACCAGATTTTCCCGGGTCATCAGGTCGCTGACGGGCTGGGCCGGGTCCGAGGCAAAGCGCACGTCGCGATTGGTCAGGATGCCGACCAGCGGTCCCTTGGCACGCCCTCCCTTGCCGCCGTTTTTCACCACGGGAATGCCGGAAATCTTGCGCTGCTCCATCAGGGTCAATGCATCGGAAAGGGTAGCGTCCGGGCCGATGGTGATGGGATTGACCACCATGCCGCTTTCAAAACTCTTGACCTGACGGACCTGCTCGGCCTGCTGTTCGGGGGCCAGATTACGGTGGATCACCCCCATGCCCCCGGCCCGGGCCATGGCAATGGCCATGCTGGCTTCGGTCACCGTATCCATGGCGGAGGACAGGATGGGCAGGTTAAGGGTGATGTCGCTGGTTATGCGGGTTCTCAGGTCAACCTCGGCGGGCATGACATCGGAGGCGGCGGGCTGCAGCAGCACATCATCAAAGGTCAACGCTTCGCGGCCGGTTACGGAATCAATGATTTTTGCCATTTCGAACCCCCGGGCGCTGCGAATGTTTTCAGCCCGGAAACGGAAAAAGCCGCCGCAGGGTGCGCAGCGGAAAAATCGGGATCCGGACGAATCGAAGAAACTGTCGAATTGGCACACGCCTTTATCATGGCCGCCCCGTCTTGACCAGCAGCGAGCCGCCCCTTTTCGTGGGCCTGCACCACGCCGGACCACCGATTCAGCTTGGGAAATCCGCCGGCGGGTCGTACCCTTTTTTTCCGCCCTCGAATCGGAAGATGACATGTCCCGCATCGTGCCGCTGATCCTTGCCGTCGCCTTCTTCATGGAAATGATGGATTCCAGCATCATTGCCACCGCGCTGCCGGCCATCGCAAAGGATATCGGCACCGAACCGGTGGCACTGAAGCTGGCCCTGACCTCCTACCTGGTGGCGCTGGCCATCTTCATTCCCCTGAGCGGCTGGCTGGCCGACCGGTTCGGAGCGCGCAACGTCTTTCGCTGGGCCATCGGGGTGTTCATGCTGGGATCGCTCGCCTGCGCCTTCGCCGACTCCCTGCAATCCTTCGTGTTTTCGCGCTTTCTGCAGGGCATGGGGGGCTCGATGATGATGCCGGTCGGCCGGGTGCTGATGATCCGGTCCACGCCGAAAAGCGAACTCGTATCCGCCATGGCATGGTTGACCGTGCCCGCCCTGATGGGGCCAATGGTGGGACCGCCGGTGGGGGGCTTCATCACCACCTTTTTCAGCTGGCACTGGATCTTCATCATCAACCTTCCCATCGGGATTGCGGGCATTCTGCTGGCCGGTATATACCTGCCGCGCTCGGGAAAGCGGCGGCGCACCCGGCTCGATGTGAAAGGGTTTGTGCTGGCAGGCATGGCCTTTTCGGGAATGGTGTTCGGCCTGTCAGTCATATCCCTTCCCGCCCTTCCACCCCTTTATGGACTGGCGGGGCTGGCCGGGGGGCTTCTTTCCGGCGCCCTGCTGTTCCGGCACGCACGACGGGTCCACAACCCGATCCTTGATCCGCGCATCTTTTCCGATGAAAATTTTGCGCGCACCAATATCTGGAGTTTCCTGTTTCGCCTTGCGGTAGGGGCTTTCCCGTTTCTGGTGCCCCTGATGCTGCAGGTCGGATATGGCCTGAGCCCTTTCCGATCCGGCATGATCACCTTTGCCAGCGCCCTTGGGGCGCTGCTGATGAAATTCCTTGCCAGCCGGACCTATGCGCGCTTTGGCTTCAACCGGGTCTTGCCGCTGGCGATCCTGTTGACCTCGGCGTTGATGGCCTCCTACGGGTTCATTGATCCGGTACGGTTTCCGCTGGTGCTGGTCGGCCTGATATTTCTGGGCGGCATCGCCCGTTCCATGTATTTCACCGGCAACAATGCGCTGATGTTTTCCTCCCTTGCGGACGCGGACACTGCGCAGGGGAGCGCCATTGCTGCCGTTGGCACCCAGATCAGCATTGCCCTTGGGGTGGCCATGGCGGGCAGCCTGCTGGAAATCAGCCAGTTGTTCCATGAGCGGGGGCTGGTTCTCGCCGACTTCCGCATGGCGCTGGTGGTGCTGGCCGCCATTTCCGCCTTTGCCGCCATCCCTTACGCCCGGATGAGCGGGGCGGCGGGGGCCAATGTTTCGGGACATGGCCAGCGGAACCGATAGCCAAGCACAATGCCCTCATGAAAGGCTCCCCGGGGTTTCCGGAATGGCACCTACCCCTTGAATCCCCGGGCAACCAGGTAGGTTTCCGCCGAATCCTTGCGTGATGCGGGGGGCTTGGCATGAAAGGTCGAGGCAAACTGCTTCTTGAGTTGGCCAAGCAATGTGTGCTCGGTCCCTCCCTGGAATACCTTGGCAACAAAGGTACCGCCGGGGTTGAGAATCTGCACGGCAAAGTCCGCCGCCAGTTCCACCAGCGCAATGATCCGCAAATGATCGGTGGGCTTGTGACCGGTGGTAGGGGCCGCCATATCGGAAAGAACAATATCCACCT
>JALWTJ010000330.1 GCA_027082895.1 Hyphomicrobiales bacterium
CATCAAGCCCCCCCCTGCGCCTTCCCCCCACACCCCCACCTCCGGTCACAGCCGCCGAAACCCGCCCTGCAAGAACCTCCCCCCCCCTTCTGCCCGGCTTTCCCCCCGCCGCAACCGGCCCCTTCAAACCGGACCCGTCAAACCGGTGCCGCCGGACCAGCTGCCGAACCTGCCACCATGCCATTTACCAGACTCTCGCCTTGAGGCCCCCGCCCCTCTCTTTTCAACACTCCCCGCTCCAGCACAGGTCATGCCATCTGGCCTATCCATGCTGCCTATTTTTTCAGCACCCCGATGAAAAAAGGTGCAGACTCAGCGTTCCGCCTTCGCCCCGAACAGATTGCAGCAACAAAAACGTACGACGGCACAACAGGTTGGCGAATTTTCAATGGTTGGCACGGTTCCTGCTTATTATGCGGGCAGAGGAAATCAGAACGAAAAACGGAACCGCGTTGCCCAACGTTGCATCGTTTTTCAGCAACCATGGAAAAACCGCTCCCCGGAACGATCCCCGGGGGTTCGCCACGGTTTCTCCCCTGCAAGGAACGGAAGAAACGAAAGATGAAGAAAATCGAGGCGATCATCAAGCCGTTCAAGCTCGATGAGGTAAAGGAAGCCCTGCAGGAAGTCGGTCTGCAGGGCATCACGGTAACCGAGGCCAAGGGCTTCGGCCGCCAGAAGGGCCACACGGAACTCTACCGGGGCGCCGAATATGTGGTGGACTTCCTGCCCAAGGTCAAGATTGAAGTGGTCTGCCCCGATGCCATGGCCGAAAAGGCCATCGACGCCATTCGCAACGCCGCCCAGACCGGGCGCATCGGCGATGGCAAGATCTTTGTCTATTCGGTGGAACAGGCCATCCGCATTCGCACCGGTGAAAGTGGCGACGACGCCCTTTGACCCCTCCCAACACCATTCAAGAGCAACATCAAACCAAAAGGTATACCAAGATGAGTTCAGACAAACCCACCTCTGCCAGCGATATCGTCAAGCAGATCAAGGACGATGACATCCGCTTCGTCGATTTTCGTTTCACCGACCCCAGGGGCAAGCTGCAGCACCTGACCCTTGATGCCAGCACCGTGGACGAAGACATGTTCGAAGAAGGCGCCATGTTCGATGGCTCCTCCATCGCCGGCTGGAAGGCCATCAACGAAAGCGACATGGTGCTGATGCCCGATCCCGCATCCGCCTATGTGGACCCGTTCTTCGGTCAGGCCACCCTGTCCGTCAATTGCGACGTTCTGGAGCCGGCCACCTACCAGCCCTATAATCGCTGCCCCCGGTCCACCGCCAAGAAGGCGGAAGCCTACCTGAAAAGCTCGGGAATGGGGGATTCGGTGGTGTTTGGCCCCGAGCCCGAATTCTTCCTGTTCGATGATGTAAAGTTTGCCGCCCGCCCCTACAATACGGGCTTCAAGCTGGATGCCTACGAACTGGGCGAAAACTCCGATGCCGACTATGAGGCCGGAAATACCGGGCACCACATTCCGCAAAAGGGCGGCTATTTCCCCGTTCCCCCGCTGGACAGTGCCCAGGACATGCGTTCCGAAATGGTATCCGTCATGTCCGACATGGGAGTTACCACCGAAAAGCATCACCACGAAGTGGGCTCCTCCCAGCACGAACTGGGGATCAAGTTCGCCTCCATGATTTCGGCCGCCGACAATGTGCAGATCTACAAATATGTGGTCGCTCAGGTCGCCAACGCCTATGGCAAGACGGCAACCTTCATGCCCAAACCGGTATTTGGCGACAATGGATCGGGCATGCACTGCAACCAGTCCATCTGGAAGAACAACAAGCCCCTTTTTGCCGGTGAGGAATATGCGGGACTGTCAAAGGAAGCCCTTTACTACATTGGCGGGGTGATCAAGCACGCCAAGGCCATCAACGCCTTCACCAACCCCTCCACAAACTCCTACAAGCGTCTGGTTCCCGGCTACGAAGCTCCGGTCCTGCTGGCCTATTCGGCCCGCAACCGGTCCGCATCCTGCCGGATCCCCTTCGCCCAGTCCCCCAACGCCAAGCGTGTCGAGGTGCGTTTCCCCGATCCCATGGCCAACCCCTATCTGGCCTTTGCCAGCCTGCTCATGGCCGGTCTGGACGGCATTGCCAACAAGATCGACCCGGGCGATCCCATGGACAAGGATCTGTACGAACTGCCCCCCGAAGAACTGTCCGATATTCCCACGGTGTGCGGTTCCCTGCGCGAAGCCCTGGAAGCCCTGGACAAGGACCGGGATTTCCTCAAGGCCGGCGGCGTGTTCGACGACGACCAGATCGATGCCTATATCGAACTCAAGATGGAAGAAGTCATCCGGCTGGAACACACGCCCCACCCGGTGGAATTCGAGCAGTATTTTTCTGCCTAACCTCCCTGAGAACGCAAAACTTCAAGGGCCCTTCGGGGCCCTTTTTTTGTTCCTTCAGCCAAAAGACGAGAAAAACGCAAAAGCCCCGGAAGGGGCCTGCGCCGTGTATTCGACCTGCTGGTGGAATATTTGACAGGTCTGAAGAAAAGCGAACGCCTGCAAACGAACGCCCGATAAAGTTCGACTCCCTAACCGTCCATCCCCGCTTCCTTGCGGGTAGCCAGCGGAACTTCTTCCAGCAACAGGGAAATCAGCACCGCCCCCACCGACATCACCGCCGCCACCAGAAAGATCGGTTGCAGGGAGTCCGTGATCCCGTTCATCACGATCTGCTGGAACTCCTCGGGGAGATCGGAAATGGTCTGAAAGCTCAGGGATTCGACCGGCACATGATCCTCTGGCAGACGGCTCTGCAACCCGGAGGTGAACAGGGTGCCGAACAGGGCAACACCGACCGAACCGCCAATCTGGCGAAACATGGTATAGGAAGCGGTGGCCGCCCCCATGATTTCACGCGGCACCGCATTCTGGATGGCCGTCGTCCCCACCGACATGATCGGCCCCATGCCGATGCCCAGAATGAAGATATCAATGGACAGAACGAAGCTGGAGCGATCCGGGGAAATGCTGGAGAGGCGATAAAGGCCAAAAGCCATTATCACGGCGCCGATGGTGGGCAGCCACTTGTAATGGCCCGTATTGCTCATGATTCGCCCCGAACCGATGGCCCCCGCCAGAATGCCGAACATCATGGGCAGCAGGTTGAGCCCGGATTCGGTGGGGCTGAGCCCCTTCACCGTCTGCAGGTACAGCGGCAAAAAGGTCATGGCGCCGAACATGGCCGCCCCGATCACCATCACGATGCCCACCATCACGCTGAACGTGTTAGTGGAAAACAGCATCATGGGCAGAACCGGCTCCTCGGCCCGAAATTCCACAAACACGAAGATGACCGCACTGGCAATCGAAACGCCCAGCAATGCGAGCATACCCGGATCCGCCAGCCCGTAGGTGCGCCCCCCGAAACTGGTATAGAGCACCAAACAGGCCAGGGAGATGGCAAGGAACAGCGCCCCGGTATAATCGATGGCATGCTTGATCCGTCGCCCCGTGGGCTGAAAGGCCACCGCAAAGATGGCCAGTGCCAGAAGGCCCAGCGGCAGATTGACATAAAAGATCCAGTGCCAGCTCAACTGGTCCACCAGATAGCCCCCGATCAGGGGCCCGGCAATACTGGCAAGCCCGAAAATGCCCCCAAGCACCCCCTGAATCTTGCCCCGGTCCCGGGGGGCAACGATGTCTCCGACCACGGTAAAGGCCAGAACGAAAAGGCCCCCGCCGCCCAGCCCCTGCACCGTGCGCGCCCCGATCAGAAACGGCATGGACCCGGAAAAACCGGCCAGAACGGAACCGATCAGGAAAATGATCACCGCGATCTGCATCACGATCTTGCGGCCATAAAGATCCCCCAGCTTGCCATAAAGAGGCGCCGAAACGGTGGATGCCAGCACATAGGCCGTCACCACCCAGCTGAGCTGGTCCAGCCCCCCCAGATCGGAAACGATGGTGGGCAGGGCGGTGGAAACGATGGTCTGGTCAAGTGCTGCCAGCAGCAGCATCAGGGAAATGGCAAGAAGCAGAACACGATGGGACTTTTGCGAGCCGGACATGGCACACCCTCTTTGCAGCAATTATGGAAAATATGTATGCAACCGCTATGGCACGCACGCCGCGCCAACTCAATGCAAAAATGGGGAAAAATATCACCACCCGTCACGGGCTGCGGTGGGGGCCGCTCCCTCAAACCAGAACGAACAGCCCCGACAGCATTCCCACCGCGACAAGGCGCGGCAAACAAAGATGGGCAAGCCGGTACGCAAAACCAACAAGTCCGGCTTGCAACCATCGAAGCGCGAAAACAGGGGAATTCCGGACAATCAGATACGCAACGCGATTGTCAGTGTGCTTTCGCATACGGAGGTACTCCATACAAAACCGTATGAAGGGAAAACTATCACCGCACACTTAAAAAAGTGTCGACGGCCCGCTAACCAAACTGCAACCTTTTCGCGGCGCAAAAATGACATGCCCGCAGCCCATCAACACGGGC
>JALWTJ010000331.1 GCA_027082895.1 Hyphomicrobiales bacterium
CACCCCCGAAGCAAACAGGGAAGGCACCCTGGCCAGCCTGAATTGCCTCGTCATCAAGATCGGCTCCGCCCTGCTGGTGAACACCCGGACAGGCGCGTTGAAAAGAGACTGGCTGACCAGCCTGTGCGCCGACATTGCCGACCTGAAGCGCAACGGGCACCAGATCGTCATTGTCTCCTCGGGAGCCATTGCACTGGGGCGGGCAATTCTGCACCTGCCGGCCCGCGCTCTTCCCCTGCCCCAGGTGCAGGCCGCCGCCTGCGTCGGGCAGGTGGCCCTGTCCGAAGCCTGGCGTGACGCATTGCGGGAACAGCAGATCACCACCGCCCAGATCCTGCTCACTCCCAACATCACCGAGGAACGGCGCAGCTTCATCAATGCAAGGGCCACCATCTCCACCCTGCTGGCCATGGGGGTGGTTCCCGTCATCAACGAGAACGACAGCGTGGCCACCGCCGAAATCCGCTATGGCGACAATGACCGCCTTTCCGCCCGGGTCGCCTCCATGATCGGAGCCGACGGCCTGGTGCTGCTCTCGGATGTGGACGGGCTTTATTCAGCCCCCCCCGACACCGACCCCGACGCCACCCACCTGCCCCTGGTCAAACAGATCACGCCCGAAATCCGCCAGATGGCGCGCGGTGCCGCCTCCCACCTGTCCCGGGGAGGCATGGCAACCAAGATCGACGCCGCCACCATCGCCACCCGGGCCGGCACTTCCATGATCATTGCCAAAGGCACTGTTTCACACCCCCTTGACGCCCTGAACAAGGGGGCACGCCACACCCTCTTCCCCGCCCGCCACAGCCCGACTGCGGCCCGCAAGCGCTGGATCCTGGGAACCCTTGACATTCGCGGCACCATCCACGTGGATGCCGGGGCCGCCGCTGCCATCATGTCCGGCAAATCCCTGCTTCCGGTCGGCGTGACCCGGGTCCGCGGCGAATTCGACCGGGGCGACGCCGTCTCGGTGAAAGACCCCGAAGGCAGTGAAATCGCCCGCGGGCTCGCCGGCATGAACCGGGACGAAGCCGACATGGCCAAGGGCAAGAAGAACCGCATCGTCAAGGGCATGTTCGGTCACATGAACCGGGCCGAACTGATCCATGCGGACAATCTCGTGCTGATCGCCACCCCGGAGCCGGACAATACAGACAGGAAAGAGCCATGAACACGCACTCCCCCACCGATATTGATGTTGCCGGGCTGATGGCCGAAATGGGCCGCAAGGCCCGCACCGCTGCCCGGATTCTGGCCACCACCCCCAGCAAAGCCAAGCGCTCTGCCCTGAATGGCGCTGCTGACAGGATCCTTGCGGAACGCGATACCATACTGGCCGCCAACCGCAAGGACATGGAAAAGGGCCGTGCGGCAGGGCTGGGCGATGCCTTCCTGGACCGCCTGATGCTGGATGACACCCGCATTCAACAGATTGCCGCGGCCATGCGGGCCATAAGTGCTCTCGATGATCCCGTTGGCCAGACCATTGCCGAATGGGACGTGCCCTCCGGCCTTCACATCAGCCGCGTGCGCACGCCTCTCGGGGTGATCGGCATCATCTATGAAAGCCGCCCCAACGTGACGGCAGATGCCGCCGCCCTGTGCCTGATGGCGGGCAATGCCGCCATCCTGCGCGGCGGTTCGGACAGCTTTCATTCCTCCCGCGCCCTGCACCAATGTTTCGCCGACGCTCTTTCTGCCGCCAACCTTCCCCCCGAAGCGGTTCAGATCGTTCCTACCACCGATCGTGCCGCGGTAGGCGAAATGCTGCGCGGACTGGACGGAGCCATCGACGTGATCGTGCCCCGGGGCGGCAAGGGGCTGGTGGCCCGGGTGCAAAGCGAAGCCCGCGTGCCCGTTTTCGCCCACCTTGAAGGCATCTGCCATGTCTATGTGGACAAGGCCGCCGACAGGGAAATGGCCACGAAACTGGTGGTCAACTCCAAGATGCGGCGCACCGGCATCTGTGGAGCCGCCGAAACCCTGTTGCTCCATGCAGATGCGGCCCCCACACACCTGCTGCCCATTCTTGATGCCCTGCGTGAAGCCGGATGCGAAATTCGCGGCGACCGGACAGTCACCGACATGGTCAACTTTGCCACCCCTGCCACCGAACAGGACTGGTCAAGCGAATATCTTGCGCCGATCATTTCCGTAAGGATCGTTGCCGATATTGATGAAGCCATTGCCCATATCAGCACCTGGTCCTCCCATCATACCGAAGCCATCATCACCAACGACACGGCGGCCCGGGATGTCTTTTTCCGGAAGGTGGACAGTGCCATCCTGCTGCACAATGCCTCCACCCAGTACGCCGATGGCGGCGAGTTCGGCATGGGTGCGGAAATCGGCATCTCCACCGGCAAGATGCACGCCCGCGGTCCGGTGGGTGTGGAACAGTTGACCAGCTTCAAATATCTGGTCGATGGCAGTGGACAGTGCCGCCCCTGAACCCTGCGAAAATGTCCATCCACAAGAAACGCCCCTCCCGGAGAAAAGACCCACCGCGATGTACCAACCGGATCGCCCGCACCCGCTTGTCATCAGGGGCATAACCACCCTGCCCCCCTCGGCCCGCAACATGCGCATCGGCCTGTTCGGGGGCAGCTTCAACCCGCCCCATCCCGGACACCAGCTTGTATCCCGTCAGGCATTGAAACGGCTGGGGCTGGACGCTGTCTGGTGGCTGGTGACGCCGGGCAACCCCTTGAAGGACCATTCCGAACTGGCCCCGCTTGAACAACGGGTCAGACAGGCCCGCAACCTGATCACACGGCCCAATGTCCATGTCACCGGTTTTGAAGCCGAAAAGGGATTCCGTTTTACCTTTGACACCCTGGACTGGTTGCGCCGCTCCCTGCCCGCCCGCCGTTTCGTCTGGATCATGGGCGCCGACAGTTTCAGCAATTTCCACAAGTGGGACCGCTGGCGCGACATTGCCGATCTGATGCCACTGGCCATTTATGTGCGCCCCGGCTCCACCCGTCAGGCCATGTCCTCCCGCGCCGCCATTGCCCTCGCCCGTTTCCGCTTCGACGAATTCGACGCAAAAAAACTCGTCAACGCCCGCGCTCCCGCATGGGTATATCTGCACGGCATGATGAGCGGCCTTTCCTCCTCCGCCATCCGCCAGACCCGACGTGTGGCCCCTCGAACGCCCTGACCCCTTGCCAGACCTCCCGCATGGGCGCATATAGGGGGAAGAATACATTCACCACAAGATTCCGTCAGAAACCCGGATCAACCGAACGCTTGACACACACCAATCCCCCCATGATCGACATCATCCTGAAAAGCCTTGAGGACTCCAAGGCTCTGGACACCATTTCCATCGACATGCACGGCAAATCTCCCATGTCCGATTACATGGTGGTCACCAGCGGCCGCTCCCAGCGCCATGTGGGCGCCGTTGCCGACCAGCTTGCCCGCACCCTCAAGGAAACTGGACACAAGACTCCCCGAATCGAAGGATTGCCCAATTGCGATTGGGTGCTGATCGATGCGGGCGACGTGATCGTGCACATTTTCCGGCCCGAGGTGCGCGAGTTCTACAATATCGAAAAAATGTGGCAGGGCGATCTGGCCGGCAACGAAGACAGCCAGATTCTGCAAACCGGCTCCCCGGACCATTGACTCCGACCTGAGGAGGGCCCGCCGTGCACATCCACCTGATCGCGGTGGGAAAGCTCAAGAAGGGGCCGGAAAGGGAACTGGTCTCCCGCTATCTTTCCCGCGCCGCACAAACCGGACGTCAATCCGGTCTGACCGGTTTTGCGACCCGCGAAATCCCCGAAGCCCGGGAAACCTCCCCCACCGCCCGCAAAAACCGGGAAGCACAGGCCATCCGGGCCGCCTGTCCACCGGACGCCCCCCTGATCCTGCTCGATGAAACCGGAAAGGGCCTTGCCAGCCGCCAGCTGGCCGACAAGGTGGCCCAGCTCAATGATTCAGGCACCCGGAACCTGTGTTTCATCATCGGCGGGCCGGATGGGTTGGCCCCCGAACTCCGGCAGCAGGCACACCTGATCCTGGCCCTGTCGCCCCTCACCTGGCCCCACCAGATTGCCCGCATCCTTGTGGCCGAACAATTGTACAGGATCACCACCCTACTGGCCGGGCACCCCTATCACAGGGATTGATCCCCAAACATGGGAGAGGACCTGCACTCTCTGCCACTGCATGATGCGATCATGGCGATACGCATCATTTCTGTCCCGCCACAAATCCGGCTAACATCCATGCCTGATTCGATTTCGCCGTTTCACCCGTTCAATCACCCGGACCTCAACAAGATTTCCCTTTTTCCTCACCCCCGGCTCCCAGATCTGTTCCCCCCCCTACGCCCTCTTTCGGCTGCCTTCCCACCGGCTGCCCTGCTTCTGGCTGCCGGCCTGACAGCCCTGTTCCCCCTGCCCGTGCCGGCCCAGCAGTCCCATACCCCCCAAGCCGATACATCCCCCCAGAACAC
>JALWTJ010000332.1 GCA_027082895.1 Hyphomicrobiales bacterium
GTTCAGGTCGATGTAGGGCTTGACCAGGTATTCATTCAGGGTGTTCTGCAGTTGCTGTACATCGCTGCGCAGAATATCCTCCCGGACGGCTTCCTTTTCTTCCTGGCCGCCCAGTTGACCCGGCGTGGCGTCGGCGGTGGATGTGTTGCCCAGCACGGCTTTCGAGACCTGAAAATCCAGCCAGGTGGCCAGCCGCTCGAACAGGTCCGTGGTGCTGGCGGATGCCTTGACGAACTCGATCATCATGCTTTCGGGAATGACGGCCGCCGCATCAGTGCCGATATTGGCCACGGCATTAATCAACGTCCGGATATCGTCTTCCTTGGCATCCTTGCCGTATTTACCCACCCGAATGGGCATGCCGAAGACTTCGGCAAAAGCCAGCCAGTCGGCCAGGTTGAACGCTTTGCACATATAGGCCGTGGCGGCCAGCCGGGCCAGACCGCCCCGAATGGGAATTCCGGATTTCAACCGGGGATAGTGAATGATGAATTTATAGGGGGGCAACGGAATGCCGTCCGGGCTGGAATCATCCTTCATCAGCAGTTGCCGACCGGTTACCTTGTCGAATTGGAAGAACCGGGGGTCACGCCATTGATAGGCCGGGACGGTCTTGCCGTCATCCTCATGGTTGCGGGGGGTCCAGGGCTGTTGAGTGGTATCCCAGCCGATTTCCACCACCGAATAACCTTTACCCAGGGCATCGATCAAATCATCGCAGGCGTCCCGGAAGGCCGGGGATTGAATGAGTCCTTTGATTTCGTCTTTCAATCGTTGCGACTGGGTGCTTTCGTCCGCGCCTTCCACGGACACGGCCAACCCGGTAATGGCCCGCTTGCGGGTGCCCAGTACGCTGGCGTAATGCAGGTCGCGTTCCTCCATTTCTTCGGCCAGGGTCAGGTAATCATCAGCATCCCCATCTGCGGCATTCTGCAAAATACTGGCCAGCCGGTCGGGTGTCAGGGACGACGCGACGGAACCGTGCCAGACGTTGCGAATGCCGGACAGGCTGGCGGTGGCAATTTCTTTGCGAAGTTCCTCGGGTGAGGGTTTTTGCATTTCATCGTTCAGGGCCTTGGCCAGACCCTGGCGCAGTCGGGTAAACCAGGACATTACATGAATCCTCGTCGGTGGGCTTTGATACCGTGGGTGGCCTTGACCAGCCGTTCATAGGTCTTGCGAAGACGGGAAGTCACTGGATGGTAGGCATAATCCATGGGAGGTGTCCGGGCAGCATGGATACCCAGAAATCCGGCCCAGGTGCGATCGGCGTGACCGCTGCTGTCGGACTCGGCCACGAAACGGGGCGCACCGGTGGGGCTGCTGACCTTTTGCAGTTTGTGCAGGTCGGCGCGAAGCGCCGTGTCACCCAGGGGAATGCGGACACGGCGGTCCTGAAAGGCTTCTTTACCCTGGGTGGCCAGTAATAATTTATTGGCGCCGGTGAACAGAACGCCTTCAACCCGGTATTCACCGTGGCGGCGCTGAGCGTCTTCTACCGGCTTTTCGCCCATGCCGGTCTGGTCCATGCCACAGCGGACAACAACGTACCGCCTGAAAACATCATCCAGGGCGCCATCCTGCTGTTGAAAGGTGGCCCCTTTCAGCGTGATGATTTCCCGCGTCCACAGCACATCACCGACCTTTTCCCAGACCCAGATCACAAACAGATCATGGCGTCGGCCTATATCCACACCGACAAAACAGGGATTGCCCTGATAGTGTCCGGGGATTCCGGCGTGGTCATGTTCAACGCTGTTGATCAGTTCATAACTGAGCCATGCCGAGGCTTCATCCAGCCATTTCAATTCGAACTCTTGCGCCCAGGCGTCTTCATCGTTCAGGGCTTCACGAAGTTCGTCAATGTCGCGGGGGAGTCCGTCATCGACGGCCTGATAAATGTCGGTAGTCTGGCGATACCAGCGGTTATCCTCACCAGTCATCAGGTCATAAAACTTGTTGCCCTTGCCGTTGGGGGTGGAGACTACCCGCAGTTTGAACCCGGCAGAAATCACCGGAAACAGCGCTGCCCAGATTTTCCGGCTGTCCCGGTGAAAAGCGAATTCATCCAGGAACACATTGGCGGAAAAGCCTCGGGCGGTATCTGGGTTGGCCGGTAATGCGGTGATTCTGGAACCGCCGGGCAGCACGACTTCCAGTCCCTTGTACTCGTTTTCAAACTCAATATCATGGGATTCAAAGCCCATTTGCAGGGCTTTTAAATGGAGTTTTAACCCTTCATCCATGGCTTCTTTGGCCTGGCGTTCCCCTCGGGACAGGATGACCCAGCGGGCGCGTTTTCCGTTGGCTTCCGCTTCCAGGGCATCCAGAGCAATTTCCAGAGTGGTACTGAAGGTTTTGCCGGTTTGCCGGGCGAACATGCCGACCTTGAACCGGCGACAGTTCATCACCCAGCGTTTCTGGTAATCAAAAAGTGGTACCGCGCTAGGCAAGGCCATAGATTTCCTCGCGAACTCGTTTCAGAGTCTCCATGTCCAGACCGCTTTTCCCGGTCTTTGCTTCCTTTTCCAGGGCCGCCAGTTTTCTGGCGTCTTCTTCCCGGACGTTGCGGGACCATTTTTTCTGATTGACGGATGCCCGGCTGAGATTGGCCATGGCATGGGCGGCGTCGGACAGCATTTTCAGGCGCTTTTCGTTGTCCTCTTCTTCGTCACTGTCCATGGCCATCATAATGTCGAAAAAGTTGGACTGAATCATGCTGAGGACCGCACCGGACAGAGCGTCTTCGTCGTCCTGGGGCAGAAACTTGGCCATTTCCACATAAATCTGGGACTTGGCCCGAAGCTGTTTCATGCGTTTGCCGTAGCGCCACAGGCTGGTGGCTCCGATGGGGTAGCCCTTGTCCTTCAGTTTTTCGGCCAGGGCTTCGTAGCCGGTAAAATTGCTGTTGCGCAGTTCGTGTTCCAGCCACGCCCGCACGTCCGGCGGCAGGCGATCCGTGGCAGCGGCGCGGCCCATGGTTACAGCCTCGCCGGACGGGCCACGCCGGGCAGGTCGTCGCCTGCCCCTTCCAGATAATCCACGCCGGTGGAGCGGATACGGGCCAGGAAGCCATCTTCGCTCAACTCCACCAGGTCACGGTCGGCCAGGTAACGCAGGGCACGGGCAATATTGGGGGGTGATAAATCCAGATCCCCGTCGCTTCGCAGGTAGACCAGTATCAACTGTTCGCCCAGGTAGGTCGGACGCAAGGCATCCAGGGCAGACAATACCCGCAGCCGCAACATGCGGTTGTGGTGAAGCCGGTCGCTATCGAAGGTCTTGTGATGTTCCGCAGCGTCAATGCCGTCCGGTCGCAGGGCGGCCAGATGGAAATTGCCGTTGTCCAGGACGTCAATCAGTCCCTTGTCTTCCAGGTAGGCAAAGATTTTCTTGACCCGTTCGCGGGTCAGTTGCAGGTCTTTGCGGTCCTGAAGGGCATTGACAATCAGGCTTTCGCCTTTGGGGGTCGGATAGCAGTCATAAAGTATCTGCAGCACCGCCTGACGCCTCATCTTGTTGACGGCATGTTCAAGGTTGTTGCTCATGGGCCAGTCTCCTCATAATACTGTCGAGACGGTTGTTGACGGAGCCGATATGATCCATCCATGTCTCCTTGTGAACGACGTTGCCCCGGATGCGATTCTGCTCATCTTTGATCTGGTTGATTTCCAGACGCAGGTTATCCAGCCGGGCCTGAGCCACATCGCCGTTGGCGGAACGGATATGGCTGATGCTGCTGAAGCGTTCGTCGATGAATTTCTCGATGTTCTGCATCCGCTCGTTGGCGCGTTGCTCGAATTGGTTGATCCACATGCGAACCAGTGCGCCGATGAAGGCGGCAAAGAAGGCGAAAAAGGCGCCGAGAATGCCGAGTATGTGCCAGAAAGTGAGATTCGATACCATAAAACGGACTTCCTTTATTATCAGGATGTCCGTTTTTGAAGGGGGGCTGGTATTACGTGGTTTGACTAAGAGCGGTCAGTCGATCAGATCGTTCTGCAATTTCCGTCTCTTTACCCGGTGTTACAAAACAGGTCCTTCTGGCGTTTTTTGTTCTGCAAATCGCGCTGTCGGCGCAGGATTTCATAGATGGTAGTATGGCTCAGGTTGTACTTGCTGACCAGTTCATTGACATTGCAACCGTCGAAATCCTGCCAGATACTGGCATCCCGCAGGGCATTCATCAGTTTTTTACCCCGGGGCAGATAAAGCTGGCGTCCGCCCATAAATTGGGCGATGGCAATGACCTGCTCGGCGCAGAATTCATCGGCTGTATCACAATCCAGTCCTTTTTTCATGAGAACGGAGACCAGCACGGTACGCATTTCATTGAGGGTGCCTTCCCAGGCTGTGGTGTCCACCGGCGTGTTGGACAGGGATGGCAGAGTATCTTGGTGTTCAGTGTTCATAAGCAGCCTCATGCACGTAATTTTTTCATCAGATCATCGACAACGG
>JALWTJ010000333.1 GCA_027082895.1 Hyphomicrobiales bacterium
CAGGCTTTCGTGCGCTATCTTGAAACCAAGGAAGCCCACGAAATCTGGATGGGCCTGACCGGGTTCCTGACGCCGCGTCTGGGTGTGGATACGTCCAAGTATGCCAATGACACGCTGCGCGGACTGGGTGACATTCTGCTCAATGCCACCACCTTCCGCTTTGACGGTTCCGACCTGATGCCCGGTGCCATTGGCGCGGGCACGTTCTGGACCGGCATGGTGGATTATGTCGGTGGCAAGTCCGCCCAGGAGGTTGCCGCGGACATTCAGGCCAGCTGGGACGCCATCAAGTAGGCTGCAACCACCGGACCCGGCGCCATGTGCGCCGGGTTCTTTTCGTGATGTTCAGGTTGCCCCCGGCATATGTTAGCCATTATGCCGGGGGTGAACCGGTCACGCCGCATCGGGACAACAATTCGAGAGCGCATGTTTCATGATTGAACAGATCATCAACGCTCTGGTCACCATGGCGATTGGCGTTCTGGCGGCCTTTGTCTATTTCTGGGGAACGAACTGGCTGCTGGACCGGTTTCTGGGCTCTGACGATCCCGCTCTTCCAGCAGATCAGGTCACCCGGCTGGACAGGATGCGCGCCCGTATCCGTCCCTGGCTGTTTCTGGCCCCGGCATTGCTGTTCATGTCCGTCTATCTTGCCTATCCGGTGGTGGCCACCCTCTGGCTGTCCTTTCGTGACCGTACGGGCGCCGAATTTGTCGGCTTTTCCAATTACTTGTGGGCCTTTCAGGATCCTTCCTTCCTTCAGTCCATCGGCAACAACCTGCTCTGGCTGATCATTGTTCCTACCACCGCCACCGCCTTCGGCCTGCTGGTCGCCGTTCTGGCGGATCGGCTCTGGTGGGGCAACATTGCCAAGTCGCTGATCTTCATGCCCATGGCCATTTCCTTTGTCGGTGCATCGGTCATCTGGAAGTTCGTCTATGATTTCCGCGGTCCCGATTCGCCTCAGATCGGCGTGCTCAACGCCATCATTCAGGCCTTTGGCGGCACCCCGCAGGCGTGGATTTCCGTGCCCTTCTGGAATTCCATCCTGCTGATGGTGATCCTGATCTGGATTCAGACCGGCTTTGCCATGGTGATCCTGTCCGCTGCCCTGCGGGGGGTTCCCGAGGAAACCCTGGAGGCGGCCCGCATCGACGGGGCAGGGGGGATACGGATATTCTTCGATATCATGGTTCCCCAGATTTTCCCCACCATCCTCGTGGTCTGGACCACCATCACCATTACCGTGCTCAAGGTGTTCGACATCATCCTGGCCATGACCAACGGCCAGTGGGACACGCAGGTGCTGGCCAATCTCATGTTTGACTGGATGTTCCGGGGCGGGGGGGACAATGGCCGTTCCTCCACCATCGCCATCGTGATCATGCTGGCGGTCCTGCCCATCATGGTCTGGAACATCCGCAACGCCAATGCCGAAGAGGTGACCCGCTGATGGTGCAGAAATCCGTCGATGCCGTTGCCTACTCGTCAGGGGATACTCCCCCCTCCAGACCCGTTGAATGGGGGCGCATTGCCGCCCATCTCGGTCTGGCTTTCCTGGTCATCCTGTGGACATTCCCCACCGTCGGCCTGCTTGTTTCCTCGCTCAGGGACAAGGACCAGCTGGCCGTTACCGGCTGGTGGACCGCCCTGATGTCCTCTCAGCGCAACGAGGTGGCACGCCTTGCAAAGGCCGATGCCCAGGTTGAAGAAAACAGCGTTTTTCACATTCGCGGCAACCTGTTCGAGCCGGGATCGGGCCGTTCGGTCATTTCCTTCGGGCTGCGCAGTACGCAACTGGATGCCGCCCGGCCCGGTGATACCCTTTCCATGCGGGCCGGGGGAATGATCACGCTTGAGCAGGACGGATCCTTTGACTGGGTGTCCCCGACCCCCTTTACCCATACCCGCGGCCCGCGCCTGTTCTATGTGGCCGCGATTTCTCCCCAGTTCACCTTTGACAATTATGTCGAAGTCATCAATGCGGGCGGAATCGGGCGTTCTTTCGTCAACTCCTTCACCGTGACCGTGCCAGCCACCGTCATTCCGATTCTGATCGCTGCCTTTGCCGCCTATGCCCTGGCCTGGATGTCCTTCCCGGGCCGTGGATGGATCGTGGCGGTGGTGGTGGGCATGCTGGTCGTTCCCCTGCAAATGTCCCTCATTCCCCTGTTGCGCATGTATAACGGCATTGCCGGATGGACCGGGGGCGAGAGCAAGACCTATCTGGGCATATGGCTGGCCCATACGGCCTTCGGCCTGCCATTGGCCATCTATCTCTTGCGCAATTACATGGCCGGGCTGCCCCGTGAGATCATGGAATCCGCCCGTATCGACGGGGCCTCCCATTTCAAGATTTTCACCACCATGGTGCTGCCTCTGAGTTTTCCCGCCCTGGCTTCCTTCGCCATTTTCCAGTTCCTGTGGGTGTGGAATGACCTTCTGGTGGCAACCGTGTTCCTGGGAAACAGCGAAAAGACCCTCGTTCTGACCGGCCGCCTGCGCGAGCTTCTGGGGTCCCGGGGCGACAATTGGGAAATCCTGACTTCCGGAGCCTTCATTTCCATCGTGGTGCCCCTGATCGTGTTCTTTTCCCTGCAACGCTACTTCGTACGCGGTCTGCTGGCCGGTTCGGTGAAATAGGACAGGCCTTTCACCAGCGGTGCGCTTCCCGCAAGGAACAGGCGGTCCTGGGAAATCCGTTCACTTCCTGGAGCGTGTCTGTTTCTGATGGGATCAAGACCACGCTCTATCCGTTTGATATTTCCGCACTTCTTGTCCGAAAACCGCTTCACACTTTTCGGGAAGTGCTCTAGAGCGTGTCAAGAATGCTGGCGTCCAGCCTGTCCGCCACGATGAAGGTGGAAGGAATGATGGTCTGGCTGCGGGCGTCCGGGTGCTCGCATTGCCGGATCAGCCCCGTTACCAGTTGTTCTCCCGCCTGCCGCAGGGATGAACGCACAAAGGTGAAAACCCCCTGATAGGGGCTCAGGTCCAGATAGTGCAGGATGTCATCCATGGTGGCCACATGGATGTTGGTTCGTGGATCGCGGCCCGCCTGCTGCATGGCCGTCTGTCCCTCCACCGCCATCAGGGCCGAGGAATACATGATTGCGGTAATGTCCGGATCCTTGAGCGCTTCCCGGGTCAGGCGATAGCCCGCATTGATCATGGGATGGGTGGCATTGAACGTGCGGACGGTGGAAGCGGGAAGGTCCAGTTCCCTCAGGGCCCGCTCCACCCCCTGCTGTCGGGCCGTGGCGAACGTGTAGCGGGCATCCCCGTTGAGAAAGGCGATGCGCCGGTGCCCGTTGGCAACAAGAAGATGCGTCAGTTTGCGGAAATTGCCCGGATTGTCGATATCCACCCAGGAATAGGTATCCGCCCTGTTGTCGGTCGAATGCACGATGAAGGGTTTGCCCGTATCCAGAAGAAAGCTGATCCGGGGGTCATCATGTTCGGGCAGATCGATGATGAAGCCATCCACCGACTGGTCGCGCACGTACCGGTCATAGACCCCGAGCTGGTGCTCTGATGTGTCCGAACTCAGAACGATGTCATACCCGCCCTGCCGCGCCCCCCGCAGCACCCCCACCATCACTTCGATGAAGTGGGGATCTACTACCTTGTTGTCCGTGTCCGACTGCACCCAGGCGATGTTGTGGGTCTTCTGGGTTACCAGGCGCTGGGCATTGCGATTGGGCCGGTACCCCATCTCCTGTGCGGCTTCGTGAACCCGCTGCCGGGTTTTCTGCCCCACGTCGCTATACCCGTTCAACGCCCGCGAGATGGTGGTGATGGACAGATCGAGGCGGGCCGCCAGATCCTTGATTGTGACGGCCCCCCGGGCGCGGGTGCCCGCATGGGATGCCGGGCCGGTTCTGACAGATTTTCTGCTCAAGGAATGCTCGTTTCACAAGGCGAGGAACTGCCTGCAAATAAAAATCATATCACGCGCCAACACCAGCATTTTCTTTCCTCCCGCCACCGCATTGTTGTTCCCCCCCGGGGGTACTTCTGCAAGCGCCCCTTCAAGTGCCACCTGCCCAAAGCAACGCCCCCTCCCAACCGTCTGCGCCCTGGCAGTCTGGCGCCATGCGCCTGCATATCATGCTCCCGTCTGTATACCCTGATCGGCATGCACCGGCCCTTCGTGCCTGCTCCGGTGTGCGAACATTTCGAAACCCTGCTTTTGGTCCCTTTGGGCGCTTGACGGAAGCGGGAGACCTTTCCTAAGGTAGGTTTACTAAAACGTTTTGGAAAAATGGGTTGCTCGCCTGTTCCGGAAATGGCAACGAGTAAAAGGGCTGACGCAGGGCATGGACATATCCGGAAAAACCGACTGGTGGCGTGGCGCCGTCATCTACCAGATTTACCCCCGGTCCTTTCAGGATCATAACAGTGACGGGATTGGTGA
>JALWTJ010000334.1 GCA_027082895.1 Hyphomicrobiales bacterium
ATGCCATCGGTGTGGTCCCAATGGTGGTGGGTCACCAGTATGTCGGTCAGGGTCCAGCCGGTCCGGGCCAGTTCCGCTTCGATGGGGGGAGCGGCGGCGGCATCGATGCTGGCGGTCCTGCCGGTTTGCGTGTCATGGACCAGGAAACCGTAATTGTCGGACAGGGTGGCAAAGGTGTGAACGTGCAGGGGCATGGGTCGGGTTCCTTCCGCTCAGTTGATCCGTCTGCCTGTTGGTCCACATGTCCGGTCGATCAAGCGGGCGCCGGTCGGGGCCGGTTGCGCGGACAGGACGGACTCCCTAGATTGGTCGGGACCGGGTTTTTGCATCAAGGCAGGTGAAAATGCGTGTTCCTTTGATCTGTTCGGGACTTCGTGCGTGACCATAACACCAGACATTACCCGGCTCATCGCCTTTTACAAGTCGCCCCTGGGCCATGTGGCGCGGGCGCTGGTGCGCAAGCAGATCATGGAATTTGCCGGGGACGTTGGGGGAAAGCGGGTTCTGGGCCTGGGGTTTGCCACTCCTTATCTGCGGTTCACGCTGGAAAGGGCGGAAAGGGTTCTCGCTTTCATGCCCGCCCGGCAGGGTGCTTCGTCCTGGCCGCGGGAAGGGCCTTCGGTTACCACGCTGTGCGATCCGCTGGAAATGCCGCTGACCGATGCGGCGATTGATCTGGTGGTGGCGGTTCATGCCATCGAACATGTGGCGGATGCGGAGGAACTGATGCGGGAATTGTGGCGCATCAGTGCCCCCGATGCCCGTCTGATCATTGTGGTTCCGCGGCGGCGCGGCCTGTGGTCGAGCCGGGACAATACCCCGTTCGGCTATGGCAAGCCTTTTTCGCGCGGTCAGATGGAGCGCCTGCTCCGGGATCATTCCTTCGAGGTGGAGAAATGTTCTGACGGGCTGTATTTCCCGCCCGCTCAGAACGGGCTCCTTTTGAAATCGGCTCCGTTTTTCGAGCGGTTCGGTCCCCTGCTCGGCCCCATGCTGGCCGGGGTGATGACCTTCAGCGCGCGCAAGAAGCTCATTCCGGCCATTCCGCGGCGCAAGCGTGCCGAACGTTTTGTCCGCATGCCCGCTTTCGTGCCGCAAACTGCCTTGCAATTGCCGCCGGATGCCTGATCCTTCTTTCGGGGGGATGCCGGGGATCAAATCATGTTTTGCAATTCGGTGTTCCTGCGCGTAAGTTCCCTCGCGTTCCGGTGGGGAATTGGCCGGATGTGCCGGTACAACTTGCTGATTTTGCGTGGGAAAATTATGAAAAAGAAGCTTGATGTCCATCCGGGAAGTGACCGGAGCCATCCGGGGCCGGTACCGCGCCCCGGCATTCTGGATATTGCCGCCTACATGCCCGGGAAATCGGGGACGAAAAAGGCGGGGGAATCCGGGGAGGTTTTCAAGCTTTCTTCCAATGAAAGCCCGTTGGGAGCCAGCCCGGCCGCAGTGGCAGCGCTGGCGTCGCTCGGCGGGGAACTGGCGGCCTATCCCGAAGGGTCGTCGGCGGATCTGCGGCGGGCGCTGGGGGACGTGCACGGGCTGGATCCGGACCGGATCATGATCGGGTCAGGATCGGACGAATTGCTGCATTTGATTGCCCAGACCTATCTGGGGGAAGGGGATGAGGCGGTCATTTCGCAATATGGATTCCTGATGTATCCCATTGCCACCCGGGCGGCGGGTGCGCGTCCTGTCTTTGCCCGGGATGTGGATTACCGGGTTGATGTGGAAGGGATGCTGGACAGGGTAACCGGGCGCACACGGGTCGTCTTTCTGGCCAATCCCAACAATCCCACCGGTACCTGTCTTGATGCGGATGCCTTGCGCCAGTTGCATGGGGGCCTGCCGGCAGACGTGCTGCTGGTCATTGACAGTGCCTATGCGGAATATGTGACGGCAGCAGACTACAGTGCCGGGGAGGCGCTGGTGGAGGCACACGAAAACGTGGTGATGGTGCGCACCTTTTCCAAGATCGGCCTGGCAGCGCTGCGGATTGGCTGGATGTACGGGCCAGAGCGGATCATGGATGCGCTGAACCGGGTGCGGGGACCGTTCAATGTCAACCGGGCGGCGCAGCTGGCCGGGGAGGCCGCGGCGCGGGATCAGGCGTTCATTGCCAGCCTGCGCGACCATAACCGGAAATGGCGCGAATGGCTGGTCGAACAGGTCGCCAGCAATGGTATCCGGGCGATTCCTTCCCAGGGCAATTTCGTTCTGCTGTTGTTCGAGGGTGGGCATCCGGATGCCTCTGCTGCCCGGATGGCGCTGGAAAATGAGGGAATCGTGGTGCGGGAAATGGGAGCCTACGGATTGCCTGATGCGTTGCGTGTTTCCATTGGAACCGAAAAGGCCATGCGAAAGGTCGCGGCCGTACTGAACTCGGCAGGTGATCTATGACATTCACAATCGGCAAGCTGGCCCTGATCGGGGTAGGGCTCATTGGCTCATCCATTGCCCAGGCAGCACGCAGGAAGGGGCTGGTCGCGCAGACAAGCGTTGCCACCCGGCGTGCCGAAACGCTGGAACAGGCCCGTTCCATCGATCTGGCGGACAGCTATCATCTGGATGCGGGGGCAGCGGTGCAGGATGCGGATTTGGTGATCCTGTGCGTTCCCGTGGGGGCCATTAGGGGTGTGATGGAGGAAATTGCACCCAGGCTCAAGCCCGGGGCCATCCTGTCCGACGTGGGTTCGGTCAAGGGACATGTGCATCGGGTTCTGGGACCGATGGTGCCCGAAGGGGTGCATTTCGTGCCGGGCCATCCCATGGCGGGGACGGAGCATTCCGGCCCCCTTGCCGGTTTTCCCGAACTGTTCGAAAATCGCTGGTGCATCCTCACTCCCGAACCACATGTGGACCGGGAAGCGGTTTCCCGCATGTGTGCATTCTGGCGGGAGTTGGGATCAGACGTGGAACTGATGTCGGCGGATCATCATGACATGGTGGTGGCCATAACCAGCCATGTGCCGCATCTGGTGGCCTACAATATCGTGGGAACGGTGGATGATCTGGAGACGGTGTCCAAGTCCGAGGTCATCAAGTTTTCTGCATCCGGTTTTCGTGATTTCACCCGCATTGCGGCCTCTGATCCTGTCATGTGGCGGGACGTGTTTCTGACCAACCGGGATGCGGTATTGGAAATGCTGGGCCGGTTCCTGGAGGATCTGAGTGTGTTGCAGCGGGCGGTAAGAGTGGGAGACGGGGAAGCGCTCGAATCCCTGTTTACCCGTACCCGGGCCATCCGGCGCTCCATCATCGATGCCGGGCAGGAAATCGATGCGGCCGATTTCGGGCGTATCCAGCGCATGTCGGGGGACCGGGAGGGCGAAGGGGGCGCCACCTGACCCGGCGGCTGTTTTTCTCAGCGCGTTCAGCGCAGGGGTGGCAGGCTCGTTATGGGGATGTTGCCGGCCAGCACGACGCCGTGGACCAGGGAATAGGACTGGTAGTTCTGCCCGTCATCACTCTTGCTGCCAAAGGCTATCTGGCGAATGGCGGGGCTGACAATGCCGTCCAGACGGTCCGAAATATTGTTGGAAAAAAGATCGAAATTTCCTGACAGCATGTGCTGGGGGGTGGTGGTCAGCTTGCCGGCAAGGGAAAAGGATGAGGTGGTATCGGCACCCTTCAGATCAACCAGCTCCAGGCCGGTGCCCGTTTCGTTCCAGTTGGCGGCAATGGTGGCGGGACGCCACAGGCGCAGGTCATCGGGCATCTGCTGCAGCCGTGCTTCCATGGTCATGTTGGCGCCGGATATGTCCGCATCGGGCACATTGAGCCCGTCCAGTCGTGCCAGGGCGGCAATGGTGGTGCGCCGGGTCTGCTTGTCATAGGCGCTTTCTTCTTCCAGAAGATGGGCTTCGAACAGGCCCGCGCTGGCAATTTCGGTGTCACCGACCAGCGTATCCAGGAAGGTGAGATCCCGGGCTTGCAGGGAAAAGCGGGCCAGCGCCCAGCCGTTGGTGCGCAGGCTCGCCTGCAGGCTGCTCCAGCGGAGTTCCTTTCGGGCGCCGGAAAAACTGTCCTGGATGGTGGCCGGGCCGCGGGCGAACAGAAGGGCGTGGGTGGGGCGGTAGACCAGCACGGTCAGCTTGACCTGGGGGATGGAGATGGTGCGGTCCAGATCGTGGACTGCAAGGTTGGTGCAGGTCACGTCAAAACGGAAGGGAAAGCCGGATATGTCCAGATTTTCACAATCAATGTTCTGGGGCTGATCCTTCAGCGCGGCGAACTGTGCCTGGGCCATCTGCTGGATTTTCGTGCTGACAAAAACCCATGCGCCTGTCCACCCGGCAAGGATGATCACGACAATGATGGCCAGGGTCTTGAAGCGGTTCATGGGGAGTATTCCGTCTGCTGGGGCCGGTACAACCTAACCGGTTGCATGTTGGAGGTCACGCCGATAAATGACATG
>JALWTJ010000335.1 GCA_027082895.1 Hyphomicrobiales bacterium
ATGGATGGGGGCGGCCTTGAGGGCGGAGCGGGCAAGGGAGAGGCGTTGCAGGGCGGCGCTGGCCTTTCTGGTGGCGTCCAGAAGGGGGAAATCCTGTTCGCGGGCAGGGATGAAGGGGCCTCCGACAGCCGGTTCCTGCTGTGAACCGGGTTCGGGACGAATACCGATCGTTTGCAACTGGTCCAGTATGGCGTCGGCGGAATGGGCTGCCGCCTGATTGATGTCCTGCAGCACGGCGCGGGACTGGTCTTGCATGACATTCAGGGAGGCGGAAATTTCTGCCAAGCGCACCGCTGGATTCTTTTCGGCATCCGGGCGCTGGAATATGGAAGCGGTGGTTGTGGGGTCGATGGCGGCGGGCGTGGAGGCCGATTTTGCCTCGGATGGCGGGATGGCGGCAAGGGCGGGGGAGGACAGGCCAAGATCGCTGGCGGTGCGGGCCAGGGTCTGGATGACCTGCTGTTGCCGGGCCAATTCCTCCTGCTGTTGCAGCAATTCCTGGAGTTGCAGGTTGAGATTGCCTGCTTCCAGATATTGACGGGAGTGGAGCCGGTCCACCTCCATGCGCAGGCTCAGAATACGTTCTTCGTAGGCGGTGCGCAGGTGGTCGTCCTTCTGTCGGAACAGGCGCGCAATTTCCGGGGACATGGTCAATGCCAGTCCCATGATGACATTTCCGGCAAACAGGATGGTGAAAATCAGATAGAGTATCAGGTTTCTGGCGGGTTTTCCTGATGTATTGCCTGATGTTCCGCGGAAAGCGGAGCGGTGTCTGACAGAAGGGGAACTGTTACGCATACTGACTTCCAACGCATTGAACCTGGTGAGCCGGGCCGGGTCATTATCGCGTCGTTAAGGTTAATAAATCCAAAACCTGAATGTGCGAGTATGATCGAAATGGGGTGTGGACAGATTTGCCCGTTACAGTTTTGCCACAATGCGGGCGGGAATCTCCAATAGAAGGACATCTGAATTGTGATGCGATCGATCAGCCAGCGAAATCTTGCCATCCGTGGATACTGAGACCGAAATCGTCGGCGATATCCAGGTTCCCGCTGCCGGGATACCGGAATCGGACAGGACCGGTGTTGCACGGCCCGCGAAATCGCGGCGGCGCAGGGTGCTGGCAGGGGTATCATGGTTTGTTGCGGCCCCCCTGATCCTGCTCGTCCTGTTCTATCTGGTGCTTTTGTTCCGGCCGCTCCCCTTGCCTTTCGTGGGGGGGACGGCGCGGGATCTGGTTCTGGCGTCCATGCCCGAGAACATGGATCTGGAACTGGGGGCCACCTACCTGTCCCTGAAGGACGGGGTGGCGCCGGTGATCCGGTTCTCGCCGGTGGTTCTTACCGATCGTACCACCGGGGGCAAGATCGAGATGGAAGCGCTGGAAATCGGTTTTTCCGCCTTTCGTGCCATCCTGGGGCAGCCGGGGGCTGAAATTACCATGGTGGCACCGCGCCTGCAGGTCATTCAGGATCTGTTCGGGCCGCGCCTGGCCCAGTTCGAACTGGTCGATGATCCGGAGGGCGGTCATGGTATCGTGCGCGTCTATGAAGGGGAAACCGCCTTGCCGCGTGTCAGCATCGATAATCGCGGGCTGGGGGTGCGGGGGGATATTCTTGGTTCGCCTGCCCTGTCGCTGCGTTCGGACAATGACTGGCTGATCTATAATCTGGCAGCGGGTGAACGCGGGCTGCGCACCATTATCGAGAACACCAATCAGGGGCTGTTTTCCAAGTTTTCCATCCGCGATGGCATCCTTGAAATGCATGACAGCGTTTATGGTCTGGTGCGTACCTTTTCCGATATCGACTTGCAGATCAGTTCCAAACGGGGCTCGGACCGGGTGGTGGGAACCATTTCGGCCGGGATTGGCGGAGGGCGGATGCGGGGCACCATCCTGCGCCGGGTCGATGCGGATGGGACGGTGCATCTGATCAATCGCATTCGCAATCTGGATTTTTCCGCCTTCATGCCGTTCATGGATGATCCGGACGGGCAGGCGGCCCTGCACGGCACCGGTAATGTGCGGGTAGATGTGAGTTTTTCCGGTTCGGACAAGGTGGACGTTCTGGGGGGGCGCTTCCTGGTTGACATGAACGGAATGAAACTGCGTATCCAGAAGGATTTCTTTCCCCTGACCGCCGATGAGATGGTCATTGACTGGGATGCGCCGGCGGCCACATTCGACATGCAACCAACCCATTTCAAGGCCGGGAAGTCGTCGGCGGACATTTCGGGTACTTTCGTCATGGGGCTGGACGAGAATTTCGGCCCCACCATGCGCATGACCACCCATATTCAGAATATCTATCTGCAGCCGCTGGACATGGGGCCGCCGGAAAAGGAAATCAATGAGTTGCAGTTCATCGGCTGGTCGGCGCCGCTTTACGGGGCAATGGGGATCGAACAGTTTGCGGTGCACAGTGGTGATCTGAAAATGGTCGGACATGGCCGGGTGAACCTGTTGCAGTCCGGAGTCGGGCTGGACATGAACGTGGCCATCGAGGGGGCAACGGCTGATGATCTGAAACGGTTGTGGCCCTATTTTCTCGGTGGTGACACCCGGGACTGGTTTGTCAAGAACGTGCGGGACGGACGGGTTGTCACCTCGGCCATGCGTTTCAGCTTTCCCGTTGGCAGCGTGCGCACCGATGGCGAGGAAATCACCCTTCCGGACGATGCCATCAACGTGCAGATGCTGGCCCGGGACGTGGTGGTGAATGTTGCCGACAATCTGGCGCCGGTAAAAATAATCGGGGAGTCCCATCTCAAGCTGGAAAACGGGCAGACTACCATCGGGTTCGGAAATGCGGAGCTTGAAACAAAAGGGGGGGCGCTGGCGCTGAACAGTTCCATCTTTTCCTTCAAGTGGGATGACAAGCAGACCAGCACTTTTGCGTTTGACGGGTCGGTCAGTTCGTCTATCAGTGCCCTTCTGGCGTTGCAGAAGGAAGTCGATCCGGATGCGCTGGCCAATGTTGATCTGCCCCTTGATCCTTCGGCTCTGAGCGGGCGCCTTGACAGTTCGCTTACTGCCCGGATCAGGCTGTCAGGGGATCAGTATGATGTGACGGACCTTCAATATTCGCTGGAAGGCAAATTGTCCGATTTTGCCAGCAGCGTGCCGGTTGCCGATTATACCATTGGCAACGGGCAGTTCGATATTGCGGCGGACAGTGAGGGCTACCGGGTGAATGGCCCGGTAGACCTGAATGGATTGCGGACCAACCTGTCCCTGAGCGGAACGGCTCAGAATCCGACTTCCCCCTCTCTTGCGGTGTCGGCCACCTTCGATGCGGAAGATTTCAAGCAGTTCGGGTTTGACGTCACCAAGTTCATTACGGGCAAGGTGCGCTTCACCGGCAGGCCGCAGAGCGATGGTACGCTTGACGTGAGCGTGGACCTGAAGGATGCGGCCATGCATGTGGCCGATATCGGTTTGAGCAAGTCCGTTGGTTCGGCCGGTTCCCTGTCGGCAACGGTCAGTTTTGATGATCCGGTAGTGGATATTTCCGATATCGATCTGAAATTCGGCAATGTCCGTTTGCAGGGAGGCCTGAAGTATCATCAGAGAGATGGCCTGCAATCAGCTGATTTTTCACGGTTTGCCATCAATGAAGGGGACGATGCCCAGATCCAGCTTGCGCCCGTCAGTGGTGGATATTCAGTGCGATTGCGGGGGAAGCAACTGGACCTGAAACCGTTGATGCGTCGCTTCTTCTCGCTGGAATCGGGGGGGACGGGGGGGCCGCAGGCCACCAGCGTCAACGAAACGATTCTTCTTGATGTGGCCATTGAACGTGCGCTCGGATTTTACAGCACGACGGCGTTCAATCTCAATGCCAACCTCACCATTCGGGGACCGGACCTGAAAAACGTGGCCCTGCAGGCCCAGTTCGGGGGGGCCAATGCCCTGTCCATCACCACCAACCCGGGGGCGACGGGTCGTGTGATGTCCATGGCCTTTGGTGATCTGGGAACGTTGCTGCGCTTCGTGGGCATCTATCCGCGGCTGGCGGGGGGAACCGGAAGCCTGGTGATGACGGCCAATGATGCGCTGCATACGGATGTGGGGGAGTTCGTCCTGCGCAATTTTTCGCTGATCAACGAGGACAATGTGGCGCAGGTGCTGGGCAATCACCCCGATTCACGGGCGCAGATTGCCCGCCAGAACCGGGTGGATTTCAAGGATGGGCGGGTGCGTTTCGTGCGGCATCCGGACAAGATCGAAATTCTGGATGCGGTGCTGGACGGGGGAACGCAAGGGGGCACGGCCCGGGGGTTCATCTACACCGATACCGGGCAGTATGACATCGTGGGAACCTATATTCCCCTGTTTGGCCTGAACAATGCCTTCCAGCAGATTCCCGTGCTGGGCCGGTTGCTGGGGGGG
>JALWTJ010000336.1 GCA_027082895.1 Hyphomicrobiales bacterium
ATGCCGTCGGGCCAGGCAGTCATGCGAAGCGTCCCTTTCTGCCCGATCTCTAGCAATCAGCAGCGCCCCCGCCAAGCCCCGTGCTTGACCCTGCTTCACTAAATCTTCTAGATGCGGGTGCACGCGCACGGATTGCCGGGCCGGATCGTGCCTTTCTGCGGCCAGCGGGCCGATTTTTCTCTGGAGTTGATACCATGAGCCGCACCAAGAACCCCCTGTCCAATCCGAACAAGCGGCATGGCCAGACCAATCTGGTTCACGGGGGTGGATGCCGGTCGCCCCACGGGGAAACCAGCGAGGCCATCTTCATGAATTCGGGCTTCACCTACGCCGATTCCGAGGCGGCCGAAGCCCGGTTCAAGGGCGAAAATCCCGGTTTCATCTATTCGCGTTTTTCCAATCCCACCGTCGAGATGTTTCAGGACCGGATGGCCTTGCTGGAGGGGGCGGAGGCGGCCCGGGCCACCGCCACCGGCATGGCGGCAGTTACCACTGCCCTGATGGCGCAGGTACGGGCCGGGGACCATGTGGTGGCCGCCCGCGCCCTGTTCGGGGGGTGCCGCTATGTGGTGGAGGATTTTCTGCCCCGCTATGGCGTGGCTTCTACCCTTGTCGATGGCCGCGACCCGGAGAATTTTGCCGCCGCCATGCGGGACAATACCCGCGCCATCTTTCTGGAGACGCCCACCAATCCCACCCTTGAACTGGTGGATATTGCTGCGGTGGCCCGCATTGCCCATGCCCATGGGGCGGTCCTGATCGTGGACAATGTTTTTGCCACCTCCATCTGGCAGAAGCCGCTGGCCCTTGGGGCGGATCTGGTGGTCTATTCTGCCACCAAGCATATTGACGGGCAGGGCAGGGCGCTGGCCGGCATCATTCTGGGGCGCCGGGAACTGATCGAAAAGGATGTGCACACCATCATCCGGCAAACCGGCCCCTCCATTTCCCCGTTCAACGCCTGGATCATGCTCAAGGGGCTGGAAACCCTTGATCTGAGGGTGTGCCGCATGACCCGCAATGCCGAAAGGATTGCCGCCTTTCTCGCCGATCATCCCGGGGTCGAGCGGATCTATTACCCCGGCCACCCCTCCCATCCCCAATATGAACTGGCCTGTACCCAGATGAAGGGGAATTCCAACCAGTGCGGGGGCTCCAGCATGCTGGCCTTTGACGTACGGGGGGGGAAAGAGGCCGCCTTTCGCTGCGCCAACGCGCTGGCGGTCATCCTGACATCCAACAATCTGGGGGATGCCAAGTCGATCATCTCTCACCCCGCCACCACCACCCATCAGCGTTTTACCCCCCAGGTGCGTGAAGAAATGGGCATTGGCCCGGGCCTGTTGCGCCTGTCGGTGGGGCTGGAGGATGCCGACGATCTGGTGGCCGATCTGGCCTTTGGTCTCGATCAGGTCTGACCCCGCTTCCCTTCAGCGGTTTTTCTGGTGCCCGGAAAAGCGGCGATGGGCCCGCCATACCCGCATTGCGGCGGTAATGAAGGTCGCCGCGGCGAACAGGTAGGCCAGGGGAGGGAACAGGTCCGGCCACAGGCACAGGGCGACAAAGAAGGCAATGGTCTCGGTTCCCTCCAGCAGCCCGTCGGTAAAATAGAGGTTCTTTTCTCCCCGCGCGCAGGTTTCAAGGGCGTTCTTTTCCGCCAGGATGGCATAGCCCAGAAAGGTGGACCCGTTGACGTGGAAGGACAGTAAAAGCACCGCGGAAGCAATAGCGTTTGCCTGTGGGTTTTCCACGGCAAAGGCCAGCGGGATGGCGCCATAGAAGAAGAAATCGGCCACGATGTCGAAAAACCCGCCCAGGTCCGTCTTGCTGGTCGCCCGTGCCACCGCCCCGTCAAGACCATCCGCCAGCCGGGACGCCAGGATGAAGGCCAGCCCGATAAGGAAAAGGCGGTTGGCGATGCAGGCCGCCGCCACCAGTCCCATCACCATGCCCGCCAGCGTGACCGCATTGGCACTGATGCCCACCTGTGCCAGGGACCGCCCCATGCGGTTCAGGGGCGGATCAATGATCTTGCGCATGGCACCGTCGAGCAAAATTGTGTCCTTCGTGGCTTTTTTCGGATATTTCCAGCCTGCGCCCCCCGATGCAAGTCACAAAAAGATCATGGCCGATGTTACCGGCACCAAACAAAGGGCGTGCGATGGCAATGCTGCCTTGCGTCCCCATTCAAAGCTGATAAATGTTGCCAAGGCCGAGTTGAACCGGAACCATCCATGGGACTGCGTACATTATTGACCATCATCGGTGCCCTGGTGGCCAGCCTCGGGGTAACAATGCTGCTGCCGGCCGTTGCCGACCTTGCGTGGGGAAACGAGAACTGGCGGGTTTTTGTTGCCGCTTCTTTTGTCACCACCCTGAGCGGGGCCGGGCTGTGGGCCTCTTCCTCCGGTCGCGTGGAGACCCTGACCTTGCGTCAGGCCTTCCTGCTGACCACCCTGATCTGGATGGTCATGACCTTTTTTGGAAGCCTGCCCCTGTTGTGGTCGGATCTGGGGTTCAATTTTACCGATGCCATTTTCGAAGCCATGGCCGGCTTTACCACGACCGGGTCCACGGTCCTGACCGGGCTGGATCACCGTCCCCCCGGCGTGCTGCTCTGGCGGGGCATGATGCAATGGTTCGGTGGCCTGGGCATCGTGGTGATGGCGATTGCCGTTCTGCCGGCACTTCAGGTTGGCGGCATGCAGATGTTCAGGGCCGAAAGCTTTGAAACCCCGGACAAGATCCTGCCCAAGGCCGGGCAGATTGCCGGGGGCATGTCGGTGGCCTATGTGGTGCTGACGACCCTTTGCGGCATCGGCTACTGGTATTTCGGCATGCCCCCCTTCGACGCGGCCATTCATGCCATGACGACCCTTGCCACCGGCGGCTTTTCCACCAGCGATTCGGGCCTGCAGGCCTTCGCCGCTCCCGGCATCGACTATGTGGCAATCATCTTCATGCTGATGGCCGCCACCCCGTTTGCCCTGTTCGTCGGCGCGGTGCAGCAGGGGCGTTGGGATCGCCTGTTCGGCAATTCCCAGGTGCAGGGGTTCTATCTGGTGGTAGCGGTCGTTTCCGCTTTCGTGGTTGTTGCCCTTGTCAGCAGCGGGCAGTTTTTTGGTGAGGAAGCGGTGCGGGTCAGCGTCTTTGCCGTGGTCAACACCATGACCGGCACCGGCTTCACCTCTCTGGACAACGGGTCATGGGGCACCTTCACCACTTTCGTCTTTTTCGTTCTGATGTTCGTCGGGGGGTGCACCGGTTCCACCTCCTGCGGCATCAAGATTTTTCGCTTTCAGGTGCTGGCTCGCGATCTTTACCAGCACGTTTCGCGCATTCTCACCCCCTCCCGCATCTACATAAAGCGCTACAACGGGGCACCGCTTCCCGATGCTGTTTCCACCTCGGTGCAAAGCTTCGTCTTTCTTTATGTGGTGTGCTATTTCGCCCTTGCCCTCGCTCTTTCCGCCACCGGCATGGATGTCATTTCGTCCCTGTCGGGTGCGGCCACCTCCATTTCCAATGTCGGGCCGGGATTGGGACCGATTATCGGACCCAGCGGAAATTTTGCTACCCTCAACAAGCTGTCTGAATGGGTTCTGATTGTCGGCATGCTGGTAGGGCGGCTGGAAATCCTGATCGTCATGGTGCTGTTCGTTCCCCGCTTCTGGCGCAGCTGAACCGCAACAGGTCCGGCGCGCGCGCCCTGGCGCCGCAATCTGCCCGCGGACAGTCTCCACCGGGAACGGAATACACGAACCTTCCCGTTCGTCCGTTTCCTATTCCTCGGTTTCGAACTGGTTGGGGTTGAAATAATAGCGGGTCGAGCAGAACTCGCACACGATTTCGATTTCCCCGTCAACGGTCATGTCCGCCCGTTCCTGGGCCGAAAAGCTGTTGAGCAGCATGGCTTCCGTGCGTTCCGCCGAACAGGTGCAGCGGGCCACCAGCGGCAGCGGTTCAAATACCCGCACCCCCTTTTCATTGAACAGGCGGAACAAGAGCCGTTCGGAAGAAAGGTCCGGATCCACCAGTTCTTCATCGCTCAGGGTGGAAAACAGGGCCTTGGCCTCGACCCAGTTGTCCGGATCGTTGCGGGCGGAGCGGGTATCCTCTTTGGTGCCACCGGCGGGCATGTCATGGTCTGCCCCTTCGGGTTTCGCTCCCGTTTCGGGAAGAAACTGCACCATCATGCCCCCGGCCCGCCAGCGTATGCCGTCGCGGCCCCGTATCGAATGCTCCGCCACTGCAAGTCTGACCGCAGTCAGTATTTGTTCGGACTGGCCGAAATAGTGGTGGGCGGCCGTTTCCAGCCCTTCCCCCGTGATGGCGACGATCCCCTGATAGCGTTCCGTATG
>JALWTJ010000337.1 GCA_027082895.1 Hyphomicrobiales bacterium
CCAGTCCGCGCAGCGTGTCATTGGCATACTTGGACGTATCCACACCCAGACGCGGCGTCAGGAACCCGGTCAGGCCCATCCAGATTTCGTGGGCTTCCTTGGTTTCAAGATAGCGCACGAAAGCCTGGGCAGCTTCGGAATCCTTGGTGATGGCAAACAGGGTGCCACCGCCCAGAACCGGCCGGCCGAGATCCTTGCCGGCATAGGGGGGGAAATAGAAGAAGTCGGCATCAACACCCAGTTCCGTTCCCTCGGGGAAGAAAGCGGGGATAAAGGATGCCTGACGGTGCATGTAGCACTTTGGGGGAACCGTAAACAGGCCCTTGGGACTGTCGCGGAAATCGGTGGTACCCACGGCGGCGGAACCCCCGTCCACCCAGGCATCGTTGCGCGCGAACTTGCCGAATTCCTCGATGGCCGCGACAACGCGCGGATCATCGAACGGAATCTGGTTGGTCACCCACTGGTCATACACTTCAGGGGGCTGGGTGCGCAGCATGAAATCTTCCACCCAGTCGGTAGCCGGCCAGCCCGTGGCGGCGCCCGATCCCAGGCCGATGCACCAGGGGGTGCCCCCGTCGGCAACGATCTGCTTGGACAGGGCAATCAGCTCTTCCATGGTGTTGGGAACTTCATACCCGGCTTCGGCAAAATTGTCCGGAGAATACCAGACAAGGGATTTCACGTCGGCCTTGAAGGGAAAGGCAAACAGCTTCGTATTGCCGTTCTCATCCGGATAGCTGGACAGATCGACCCAGGACTGGCCCGCTGCATAATTTTCCTGAAGGAAGGTCTTGACGTCGTCCCCAAGGGGCGTAAGGCCACCGCGCGAAGCCAGATCGGCGGCAAGGCCGGGCTGGGGGAAGACGGCGATGTTGGGGGGGGATCCGGCCTGTACGTCAATGACGATCTGCTGTTCGAAACTGTCCGAACCGGCATATTCGACATTGGCGCCAGTCGCTTCAACGAAACCGTCAATCACCTTCTGGAAATTCTCCTGGTCGGCGGTCAGCCAGGGGCCGAAAATCGACAGGGTCTGACCGCTCAGGTCCGGTAGATCGGAGGCGGCCAGAACGCCACCGGAAGCTGCCATCAAAAGGGCAAGCGCCGAGGCACCCGCCAGAATTTTCTTGTGCATGTTGTTTCCTCCCATAAGCACACCGAGCATTCATTGCTCTGCTTGGTTCAAACGTTGCGTCCACGAATCAGCTGTTGGCTGCCCGCCCCCGTCTCCCGCAACCGGAAAACCTCAAAACGTTTTGGTTTGCCAAAACGTTTTGGTAAACTGGACTGGCAAATCGGGGCCTTTTCGCGTTACCTCAGGTTTGCACAAAGTCAGTGCGTTGCCAAGATGGTTTTGCCCATGATGATGCGGCGAACGTGGATGCCAGAAAAAGCGTGTTAATCCAATATGTTAGTGGTTTCTTGCCCAACTGCCCGGGGATTTGACCCAGCCCGCACCTGCCAACGGAAACTCAAAAAACGGACGTGGAACGGCGGACGCAGGCTGTTGCGCACATGCATGCTGGCAGGCAGGAACGCCCATTGGGGCAGCAAAAGCGGCCCGCAGAAACCACCACCCCGCCCCCATGCAAACCGCCAGCCCGCCCCCATGCAAACCGCCAGTCTGTCCCGGAAATCCGCCCCCTGAAATCAGGCGTCCGTCTCCAGCCTTTGCCGAACGAGGGTTGCCACATGGTCAAACGCAGCGGCCTCCGCCCCTTCCGGATCAGACACGCGAACGGGCACGCCGGCGTCGGACTGGCTGCGAATGGACATGTGCAGGGGTATTTCGCCAAGGAAGGGCAGCCCCATCCGTTCGGCCGTTTCCCGTGCCCCGCCATGGCCGAAAATGTCGTAGCGCTTGCCGGTATCCGGGGCGATGAAACAGCTCATGTTCTCAACGATACCGAACACGGGAATCTTCAGGCGCAGGAACATGTCCATGGCCTTCTTGGCGTCGATCAGGGCCAGATCCTGGGGGGTGGAAATAATGATGGTTCCGGCCAGTTTCACCTGCTGGCACAGGGAAATCTGGATGTCGCCGGTCCCCGGGGGCAGGTCGATGATCAGCACGTCCAGTTCCCCCCAGTCGGTCTCGCGCAATAACTGGCGCAGGGCCGAAGACGCCATGGGACCGCGCCAGACCACCGCCTGATCCGCCTCCAGCATGGGGCCGATGGACATGGCTTTCAGGCCATGGGCCTCAAAGGGAATGAACATTTTTTCGTCACGAAACGCCGGCTTGCCGTCGATGCCGAGCAGATGGGGCACCGAAGGGCCGTATAGGTCCGCATCCAGTATGCCGACCTTGAGCCCCTGGGCCTGCAATGCAAGGGCAATGTTGACCGAACAGGTGGACTTGCCGACACCGCCCTTGCCCGAGGCAACGGCAATGATGTGGCGAATGCCCTTGACCGGCATGGGCTGCACGGCGGAGCGCTGGGCGCCCCCCGCCCCTGCCGGTCCGCCGGCCGGGGCGCTGCCCGGCCCCTTGTCCCCGGTGAGGGACACCAGCACCTTGCGCCCTTGCGCGCAGGATTCGGTGGCCTTCGTGGCGGCAGCCTGAACGGGGCCGAAGGCCCCTTCCATTCCCGGCTCCACCGCAATGGCAAAGGCCAGGGCACTGGGGGTGACGATAATGTCGGAGAGGCCGGCATAGTCGGCCAGGGTGCCGCCATCGGGCACGGGGACATTTTTCAACGCCTGCCGTACGGCGGCGGCGATGGAATCATCGGACATGTATCAAGCCTTGCTGGAGGAGCACCTTACAGAATGGACTGGCCGGTGGAGGCCCAGTCCTTGACAAAGGCCGCCAGCCCCTTGTCCGTCAACGGATGGTGATACATCTTGTGGATGATGGCGGGGGGAATGGTTGCCACGTCTGCGCCCACCAGCGCTGCCTCGGACACCTGATTGATGTTGCGAATGGAGGCCACGAGGATCTGGGTTTCAAAATCGTAATTATCATAGATGCCGCGAATGTCGGCAATCAGGTCCATGCCCGTCAGGTTGATGTCGTCCAGCCGACCGACAAAGGGGGAAATGTAGGTGGCCCCGACCTTGGCGGCCAGCAGGGCCTGGTTGGCGGAAAAGCACAGGGTGACATTGGTCTTGATGCCGTTGTTGGAAAAATGACGGCAGGCCTTCAGACCATCCGGTGTCAGGGGGATCTTGATCACGACATTGTCGGCGATCTTTGCCAGATGCTCGCCTTCCCTGATCATGCCCTCCAGATCCGTTGCCGCCACTTCGGCGGAAACGGCCCCGTCCACAATCTCGCAGATCTCGGCAATGACTTCCTTGAAATCGCGTCCGGACTTGGCAATCAGGGACGGATTGGTGGTTACCCCGTCCAGCAGGCCGGTGGCCTGAAGTTCGCGAATGGCATCCACTTCGGCGGTATCGACAAAAAATTTCATGGCACGTTTCCTTCCGGTGATGGCCCGACCGGGGCCGTGTATTGCGGGCACCTGCTGCCCTTGCGCCCTACCCCGCGCCCCCGAAGCCAAACAGGGTTATCGAGGGGTGGCAGGAGCCAACCTCATTTATTCAGGTTTATGTAGCACGCATTCCGGGCAGGGCAAGGGCGTTCGTGACCGGGCAAGGGCATTGCCCCTTCAAAAAACCTCGAATCAGTCCACAACGTCCAGAATGGCGGCGGCCAGCTGGTCCGTTTCGTGTTCGGGAATACCCGCAATGTTCATGCGCGAATCGTCAATCAGGTAGATGGCTTTTTCGTTGCGCAGCCTTTCCACGGCTTCCCTTGGCAGGCCCATGAGCGAGAACATGCCCCGGTGATGTTCGAGAAAGTCGAACTCGTCGCCGTTGGAAAGCTTGCGCAGGGAAGCCGCCAGATTCCTGCGCAGGGTCAACATCCGGGTGCGCATGGCGGTCAGTTCCTCTTCCCACCGGGCACGCAACGAGGGATCGGAAAGGATCATGCGCACGATTTCGGCTCCATGGTCGGGGGACTGGGAATAGGAGGCACGAATGATGTTGGCCATCTGGGAAAAGGCAATGTCGGCCCCCGCCTTGTCACGGGCGACGGCAATGGCCACCCCGGCCCGTTCCCGGTACAGGCCGAAATTCTTGGAGGCGGAGAAGCCGACCATCATTTCGGGGCAGGTGCGGGCGATGGTGCGCACACCGTAGGCATCTTCATCAATGCCGTCACCGAACCCCAGATAGGCCAAATCAAGCAAGGGAAAAGCGCCGGTGCGGGCGAGACTGTCGGCCACCTGGTCCCATTGTTCATGGCTCAGGTTGGCGCCGGTGGGGTTGTGGCAGCAGGCATGCAGCAGCACGATGTCGTTCTTTCCCATGCCATCA
>JALWTJ010000338.1 GCA_027082895.1 Hyphomicrobiales bacterium
CACGGTTTCCGCGCCCCCCTCGCGCGGTGTGCGCACCAGCAAGGGATATTGCTGCCCCTCCACCATGCGGGAAAAATAGGAATAGGGCCCATCCGGGCTGGGAACCCCGGAATCGTCTTCCTTCATTTGCCCCCGGATCTCCCTGTAGATCGTATGGCGGATGTCCCCGGTATGGTCGGCGAAACGGCTGTCATAATAGCTGTTTTCGGCTTCCAGATAGGCACGGATGTCCCCGTCCAGCTGTTCCGGGTCGGTCATGACCTCCTGCCAGTTGTCGGCCCGCAGCCAGGCATAGTCATCGTGTTTTTCAATGCCGTGATGAATGCTGGTCTGCCGCTTCTTCTTTGCACGGGGCGCCGCGGGCACCTGATTGTCATTGCCGGTTTCTGCCATCGGGCAAATCCTTTCCAACCCGCGCCTGTCGGCCAACGGAAAAAAGCCGTTTCCATGCTCCAGATCGTGGGGTTATTTTTCCTTGAAATTCAGCGCCGCCCCGTTCATGCAATAGCGCAGACCGGTCGGCTCCGGTCCATCCTCGAATACATGGCCCAGATGTGCATCGCAAGCCGAACAGCAAATTTCGGTGCGGGTCCGGAACAGGGACCGATCCACATGTTCCTCCACCGCGTCGGCTTTTATGGGCTGAAAGAAACTCGGCCAGCCGCTTCCCGATTCATATTTTGCTTCCGCATCGAACAGGGGCTGCCCGCAGCAGACGCAACTGTAGATGCCGTCGCGTTTTTCATGGTTCAGCGGGTGGGAGCCGGGACGCTCGGTGCCCGATTTCCGGGTGATGCGGAACTGTTCGTCGGTCAGCTGTTTTGCCCATTCGTCATCGGATTTGTGGATTTTGCTCATGATCGATTCGTGTCCTTTCCGGCAGGGAATTGCGGTGCGAGCCATCTTGCCTTGCGGTCAGTTTGGCATGAAACGGACCATACGGGAAACGCATGTGGTCGGGGCGGCAAGGAAAGAAAAGGGCCGGCCCGGTAATATTTCCGTCAACGGGCGGTCCTCCGATTGCCCTGCCGTGGAATGGGGTTAAGTTGATCGGACGGCGATTCGTTCCTATGATCGCCTTCTTCAATTGAGGGTCTACCGGGTTTTCCGGCAGTCGAACGAGGTTACATTGAATTTTGATCTGGACGCCGGAATAACCCTTGCCGCCCTTGCTCCCTTTATTGCGGCGTTGCTGGCGCCGTTCCTTTTCCGTTTCACCCGTCACTATTCCGCATGGCTGCTGGCATTGGTTCCTGCCAGTATCTTCGGCTACATGCTCCACTATGTGGCCCAGATGCCCCGGCGCCAGTTTGTCTCCGCCGGTTACGACTGGGTGCCTTCCTACGGTTTGCGCCTGTCCTTCTACCTGGATCAACTGGCGGTTTCCCTTGCCCTGCTGGTTTCGGGGGTAGCAACGCTGGCCCTGCTCCATGCGGGCCCCTTCTTGAAAGGAAACCCCGGGCAGGGGCGGTTCATGGCGCTCCTTCTGGCCGCCACCGGTGCCATGCTGGGGCTGGTCATGGCGGACAATCTGGTTTCCCTGTTCATTTTCTGGGAACTGGCGGGACTGAGTACCTTCTTTCTCGTCGGGTTTGACCACGAACGCCGGGCTGCCCGCCGGGCGGCCATCCACATGCTGCTGGTCAACGCCATTGGTGGCCTGTCTTTGCTGGCAGCCTTCCTGCTGCTGCACCAGATGACCGGAAACTGGGAGGTATCGGCCCTATTTCAGTTCGGCCCCGCCATTCGCGAACAACCCCTTTATCCGGTGATCCTGATATTGGTGCTGGTTGCCGCCTTTGTCCGTTCGGCCCAGTTTCCCTTTCATTTCTGGCTGCAGAATGCGCTGGAAATGCCCGCTTCTGCTGCTGCCTTTACCCAGTCGGCGGGCATGGCATTGGCCGGGGTCTATCTCTTGATGCGCATGAACCCCATACTGGGCGGGGCGACCCTGTGGGATGTCATACTGCCGATTTTCGGCGGTCTGACATTGCTCTGGGGCGCTTTTGGTGCCCTGCGCCAGACCGATCTGGTGCAGATATTGACCCGGACGACCGTTTCTGCCCTTGGCCTGATGGTGCTGTTGCTGGGCATCGGAACGCAGGCGGCTTTCTCCGCCGTGGTGATGGTGCTGTTCGCCCATGCCTTCTTCAAGGCCGCCCTCCTCATGGTTGCCGGCAATGTTGAGCGGGCCACAGGCACGCGGGACATTACCGAACTGGGCGGGCTGTGGAAGCCCATGCCCCTGACCTTTCTTGGCGCTCTGCTGGGGCTGGCCGGCATGCTGGGCCTGCCCTTTACCCTTGCCTTCCAGTCCCGTCAGGAAATGTACGCCATCCTGTTTCTCGACCGGATATCGGACCTGTTCCTGAACTGGCAGAACACGCTGGTGGTTCTGGTCATGGTGCTGGCAAATGCCATCTGGGTGGCCCTGGGGCTGGCCATACTTTTCCGGCTGTTTGCCGGGCGGGCCCGCGCAACCCCCCTCAGCCCGCGCGAGGGAGCTCCGTTCCTCTGGCTGGGCATGCTGGTTCTGGGAGCGGCAAGCCTGTGGGCGGGCACATGGCTGGACGGGGTCGGTTACCTGTTCCTCACTCCGATTGCCTCCTCCATCGCCAATATCCAGATCGATGCCTATCTCTATTCGGGCCTCGGGGCCGTCCTGAGCCTGCAGTTCGCCATCACGGCAATCACCTGGCTTGTCGGCATTGTCCTTTTCCTGTCCCTTGACGATATCCGGACCCTGTTCAGGGACCTGCCGGGTACCCGGGGCGGTTCCCTTGCGCTCATGCTGGACAATATCCTGACCGGCCTGGTCCGGCTGTCCGGTTTCCTGTTCGGCTTCGTGCCCAGATTCCCGGCCCCTGCCTGGACCATGGTCCTTGTCGTCCTGTTCTCCCTGGTGATCCTTGCTCCGCTTGCCCCTGTCTTTTCCATCCCCGACATGGCGCAGGTTGTGCCTCCCTCCTTCATCGAGATTATGGCCATGCTGGTGGCCATCATCGGCCTGTCCGGCACCCTGTTTGCCCGCACGGCGCGCATCGGCCTTTTGTTCCTGATGCTCACCGGTGTCGCCATTGCCCTTCTTCTGGTGGGATTCGGGGCGCCTGAGGCAAGCCTTGCCCAGATCATCATCGCCAATCTGTGCGTTGCCCTGCTGGTGCTGCTGGTCAACCGTCACGGTCTGGGCATGACCGAAACCCGTTCCGTTGTTCGCAAGGTTGGTGAGGGAGGGCTCTCCGTTATCGCCGGGCTGGCCATCGCCCTACTTGGCATTTCCGTTCTGCAACGGCCCCTGGACCAGAAGCTGGCGGACTTTTATGTCCATGCCAGCGTTCCCCTTGCCGGGGGGCGCAACGTGATTGATGTCCTGCTGATGGATTTTCGTGCGCTGGACACCTTCGTCCTGCTGTTTCTTTTCCTTGCCGCCATGCTTGCCCTTTTCTTTCTTGTGTCTGCCCGCGGCGCAAAGGAAACCGGCAGCGGCAAGACGAAGCGATCGGCAGGATCTGCATCCCGCGCGGTAAAAACACGCTCTGCTGGTGCCAAAACACGCTCTGTCGGTACAAGGAGCACGAAGGCGGCAACCGCCAGGAAGAGGGCACCCAAAAAGGCTTCCACCCGCAAGCAAAAGGGGAAACCGGCATGAAGATTTCGCGCTATCTGAACCCGGACAGGGCCGCCACCTTTCTCTTTGTGGCATTGGCGGCCCTTTCCCTGGTCGCTCTTGTGTTCGGCAGAGATGCACCGGCCGGGGGTTTTTCCGCCGGCCTGCTCGCCGGGGCGGCCTTCATTGCCTATCTGAATGCGTTTGGCGTGCCCCGGAGCCGTCGGCTGTTGCCCCGTGATCTGCTGGCGCTTGTGGCAGGCGCCGCCCTTGTTGCCAGCATCGGCGGGCTGCTTGGTCTTGGTGCCTTCGCCCCGTTCCTGACCAATCTGCGGGCGAACCTTTCCTTTGGAATCGTCAGCGTTGGTACTTCGGTGCAACAGGTCGTCAGCGTTTGTATTTTCGTGGTGCTGGCCGGATCCATCGCCGCCATGGCGCTGGAGTTCGCAGCAGGTGGAGGCGAAAAATGACCCATGTGTGGATGGTCCCCTTTGTCGGCCTGTTCTTTGCCGCAGCCGTCTTCCTGCTGCTTTCCCCGGCCCCGCTTCGCCAGCTTTCCGGTCTGCTGATTCTGGCAAATGCCATTTCGGTGCTGATCCTTGTGCTGGGCCGCCTTTCCGCCGTGACGCCCCCCCTGGTGCCCGCCGGGCTGACCGCGCCGGATGGCCCGGTGGCCAACCCGGTTTCCCAGGCGCTCGTTCTTTTCTGGCTGGTTG
>JALWTJ010000339.1 GCA_027082895.1 Hyphomicrobiales bacterium
GTCAGGCAATCGAGATCGTGGCATCGGCCAATCAGGAATCCGAGATCAAGCGGGGCGAAGGGGATGCGGAGCGCAGCCGGATTTTCGCCGAGGCGTTTGGCCGGGATCCGGAGTTCTATGCCTTTTACCGTTCCTTGCAATCCTACCGGTCGGCCCTGAAGGGGTCGGATACGTCAATGGTCCTGTCGCCGAATTCGGAATTCTTCGATTTCTTCGGCAAGGGATCTGATGTGCCCGAAGCTGTTCTGCAGACGCTTTCTGCGTCTGGCGGGGAGCCGGTGCCCGAGAGCAACGGTGCGGCGGATTCGTCCGGGGCGGATCAACCTGTCGGGGACCAGCCTTCTGGGGATCAAGCTGCCGTCACGGCGCCCCCGGCAGGGCAGGATGCCCCCGCAGCGGATAGCGTGTCTGCCAGCCAGTGAATGACCTGCTGGCAGCACTGGCCCTTGCTATCGTTCTGGAGGGGCTGCTGTATGCGGCCTTTCCCGAGCAGATGAAGCGGGCGCTGGTGCAGATGCTTGGTATGCCGACTTCAAAATTGCGTGTTCTGGCATTGACGTGTGCCGGGGCGGGGCTTGTTGTGTTGTTCTTGCTGCGCCGCTAGAATCGGTGCGGCTTCGGGGCATTTGCATGTCTTGTCCCGGATGGAAAGCCGAAGGAGGATGGCAGGATGGGCGGTGACGTCCGGAACGGGACGGTGGCGATTTTTCGGAACCGGTTTGCCGGCAGGGCGTTTGCCATGCTGGCGTTGCTGCTGGTGCTGGTGTCGCCTGCCGGTGCATTCGGGCCGGCATCGGTTTCCGAACTGGCGGGCCGGCTGAGCGGTGCGGTGGTCAATATTGCCACCACCCGACTGGTTTCGGGGGATCAGGGGGATCCGTTCCCCACTTTCCCCCCCGGCTCCCCCTTGCGCGACCTGTTTGAAAATCTCAATCCCAATGCGGGGGAGGGGGCGCAGAAACTGCGCGAGGCGCGCAGCCTTGGTTCCGGTTTCCTGATTTCGGATGACGGGTTCATCGTCACCAACAATCATGTGATTGAGGGGGCAGATGAAATTCTCATTTTCACCGCTGCCGGGGAGCGTTTTTCTGCCGACATCGTGGGGACGGATCAGAAAACCGATCTGGCGGTGCTCAAGATCAGTTCGACTCATCCGTTCGATTTCGTTTCCTTTGGTGATAGTGACACGGCCGAGGTCGGGGACTGGGTGATGGCGATCGGCAATCCCTTCGGTCTGGGCGGTTCGGTGTCCCTGGGGATCGTTTCGGCCCGCAACCGCAATATCGAATCCGGGCCCTATGATGATTTCATCCAGACCGATGCGGCGATCAATCTGGGCAATTCGGGTGGCCCCCTGTTTGACATGGATGGCAATGTGGTGGGCATCGTTACTGCCATCATTGCCCGGGGTGGCAGTTCCCGGGGCATAGGGTTTGCGGTGCCGGTCAACCTTGCCAAGGGGGTCGTGGCGCAGTTGCGGGCCTATGGCGAGATGCGCCGGGGCTGGCTGGGTGTCGGGATTCAGGAAGTGACGTCGACCATTGCTGCGGCCCTGGGGCAGGAAGCGGCGGCAGGGGCACTGGTGGCGACGGTAACCCCGGGGGGGCCGTCGCAGGGCGTGTTGAAATCCGGGGATCTGGTGTTGCTGTTTGACGGAAAACCGGTTGATGCCATGCGGGATCTGCCCCGGATGGTGGCGGAAGCGCCGGTGGGGAGCCAGGTGGATCTGAAAATATTGCGGGACGGGGAGATGATGGACGTGCAGGTCCGTCTGGGTCAGTTGTCGGAAGGGGAACAACTGATCGCTGCCTCGCGCATTGGTTTGACGGGGGAAGGTGACCTTTCGCCGGGTGGTGCGGGGCCATCGCTGGAGGATATCGAATTTCCCGAGGCCCGGCTTTCCGATGATCTGTCCCAGATTCTGGGGCTTGGGGTGCGCGAGTTGACACCGGCTGTCCGGCGGGCCCTGGGCCGGGGGAGGGACGTCGGAGGTGTTCTCATTACCCATGTCGAGCCGGACGGGGCCGCGGACCGGCAGGGGATCGTTCCGGGCGAGTTGCTGAGCCACGCTGCCGGGCAGCCGGTCGGCACGGTTGATGAACTGGAACAGGCGGTGCGGGACACCATTGCACAGGGGCGCACGGCGGTTCTGTTCCGGCTGACGGATGCGGGGGGGCGTGTGTGGTTCGTTGCCGTTCCCGTGGACGGGTGAGCGGGTTTGCTTCTGCAGCCGTTACCGGTTTGTGGTTTTTAACTCTGCCCGTGCCGTGTTTTCGGGGCAGGACGGCGTGTTGCTGTGCAGGCGGTCAGTAGACAAGATCCTGTTCGCCATAGCCTTGCAGGTAGAGCAGGGCGGACAGGTCCGCATGGCGAATGGCAACTGGGGCCTTTTCCTCCACCATCGGCTTGGCGTGCATGGCAACCCCCAGACCGGCCTTCAGGATCATGGGCAGATCGTTGGCGCCATCTCCCACCGCAAGGGTGGCGGAAAGGGGGATGCCCAACTGTTCGGCCTGTTTCTGCAACTGGTCCAGCTTGGTCTGCGCCGTAACCAGAGGGCCGGTTACCCTGCCGTTCAGGGTTTCGTTTTCATCAAATTCCAGCTGGTTGGCAATGGCCTGATCAAAACCGATGCGGCGGGCGAAATAGTCGGCAAATATGGTGAAACCGCCGGAGACAAGAACGGTTTTCGCCCCATGTTCGCGCATGGTTTTCACCAGAACCCGGCCGCCGGGGGCAAGGGTGATGGCCTCGCGCCGCAGGGTCTTTATCGTGTTCGCGTCCAGCCCGGCGAGCAGCGAGACCCGTTCTGCGAGAGCCTGGGCGAAATCCAGTTCTCCGGCCATGGCCCGGGCGGTGATGGCGGCAATCCGGGGTTTCAGGTCGAGGGCAGCCGCCATTTCGTCGATACATTCCTGCTCGATCATGGTGGAATCCATGTCGGCCAGCAAAAGCTTCTTGCGCCGGTTGCGTGCCGGAACCCGTGCGGCATCCACCGGCAGGTCCTGCAGCACCTTCCGGGCGACCGTTTCGGGGGATTGTGTGGACGGGCCGATGATCTCGCAGGCTATTTCCCGATGCAGCCAGTTGATGGTTCCGCCGGTCTTTTCCTGTACCGCCTCAACGATCCGGGGTGTCAAAACGGGACGGGCGGGGTTGGCAATCAGGCAGAGAACTGACAAAGGAACACCTTGTGTTTCAAAGTTGAAAGGTGGCAAGCCGCATGAAAGTGGACGTGATCCTGATAGCTGGTCCCACGGCAAGCGGCAAGTCGGCACTGGCACTGGAGATGGCGGCCGAAACGGGGGGCGTGATCGTCAATGCGGATTCCATGCAGGTCTATGACGTTCTTTCGGTGCTGACCGCCCGGCCCGGACCCTCGGAAATGGCAGTGGTTCCCCACCGGCTTTATGGCATGGTGCCGCCCGGGCAGCGCTATTCGACCGGGGCATGGCTGGAGCAGGCGGCGGATATTGTGCGCGAAGGGCAGCAGCAGGGCCGTACCCTGATCTTTGCCGGGGGAACGGGGCTGTATTTCCAGGCGCTGGAAGAAGGCATGGTCGCGGTGCCCGAGGTTCCTTCCGATGTGGTTGCGCGCATCGAGGCGGAGGTTCGCCCCCTGTCCCGCAGTCAAAGGGGGGCGTTGCTGGCCGAGCGGGACCCGCAAATGGTGCCCCTGTTGCCGGAGCCGGATCACCAGAGGGTGGTGCGGGCCCTGAGCGTTCTTGCGGCAACGGGTCGCTCCCTTGCCGAATGGCGCTCGCAGGGGCATGCGGGGGTGCTCGGGGGGCTTGATGTCAGGCGGATCGTGCTCAACCCGGCGCGCGAGGTGCTGGAAAAGCGTATCCGGCGCCGGTTCGAAGCCATGCTGTCCGGCGGTGCGGTGGAAGAAGTGGAGCGCCTTGTCCAACTGGACCTGGATCCGGGGCTGCCGGCGATGAAGGCGATCGGGGTTCGTCCGATCAGCCGCTGGCTGAAGGGGGAACTGGATCGTGTCGAAGTGGTTGAGCAGGGCGTTATTGCCACCCGTCAGCTGGCCAAGCGGCAGCGCACCTGGTTTCGCCGCCGCATGGCGGATTGGGAATGGCGATGACAGGGGGCTGTTCACAATTTCGACAATGGGTGCCTGGTGTGGCGGGAATTAACGTCTGCCCAATGGTTTGTTGCTAGTTGTTTCAGCAAATCTGGAACAATTCCAAGGTGTCCGGCATGTTCGATATGCGTAAACTGTTCAAGTCGACCTGGTCGCGGTTGGTGTTGCTCGCAGCGATTACGCTTGCGGTGACGTCCGTGGCACGCCTGGTCTATTCCAGCATGGT
>JALWTJ010000340.1 GCA_027082895.1 Hyphomicrobiales bacterium
TCGCGGGTGAGGTGAGCGAGCTGCCGGGGATCGAGTGCCGGCCCCAGGCCACCCTTGAGCTGCATGCCGTGGCAGGCGCCGCAGTCCTGGTGAAGCAGGTAGAGGATCTCCTGCTGGCGCTGCGGTTGCGGGTCGGCCAGGGCGCCACCGGCCACGGTCAGAGCCAGGAACATCGCTGTGGGCAGATGCCGGATCAAGGTGGAAGCTCCTGATTCTCAACGGGAATTCAACTCTAGCCTCAGCCTGGAAAAGGGGCCTTGACCTCAGTCAACGGCGGCTCAAAAAGGGGGCCCGAAGGCCCCCTGATCGGTGCGTGGACCCAGTGCCTCAGTGGCCGCCGGTTTCGTGGCGACGATGCACGGCAAAGATCCCGGTGGGGGTCTTGATGCCGGTGAGGGTCTTGGTCAGCTTGAGGGTGTCGCCGTCGTAGATGCGCACCACGTTCTCCTTCCAGTCGGAGACATAGACATACTTGCCTTCCTTGTCAGGCTCGGGGTGCACGCTGAGGGTGCCGTCGAAGATGTGCTTGACGGCCTTGAACGGCGGCTTGCGCTCGAACACCGTGATCTCGTTGGGCTTGGGCGGGAAGATCGAGTCGGCCCAGACGTACTTCATGTTGTCCTGGGCGCGGATGAACAGGCCCGGGGCCTCGGTCTTCACGGTACCCACGATCTCGTTGGTGTCGGTGCGCCAGATGGTCACCTTGCCTTCGCCGATGTGCGGGGTGGCGGCATATTCCACGCCATCCACCTTCCACACGGCGCCTTCACCCGGGTGCGGCTTCTTGCCGGTGGGGATCTTCTTGAGGATCTTCATGCTGGCCACGTCGATGGCCGCCACCCAGTTGGAGCTTTGCGAGGCGATGTAGAAGGTTTTGTTGTCCTCGTTGAGGAAGCCGTCGTGGAGGATCTTGCCGACATTGGCCACCTTGGTGATGGGGAAGTCGGGCTTGCTCCAGTCGATCCGCCACACCTGGCCGCCCTCTTTGAGGGCCATCAGGAAGTAGGGGCCCACCTTGTTGGGATCCACGTCGTTCACCGAGCAGATCCGCGAATCGACATAATCGCCGTCGGGATCCTTCACATGGTGGGTGTCGATGATCTTCAGCGGCTTGAGGGTGTGGGCGTCCACGATCACCGCCTGGGTGGGGATGTACATGCCGGTGAGCAGGTACTTGCCGTTGTCCGACACCGCGATGCCGCGGGCGTCGAGACCCAGGCGGATCTTCTTCTCGGCCTGGAGGGTCTTCAGGTTGTACTTGTAGAGCCAACCGTCACGGCCCAGGTTGTAGGCATATTTGCCGTCGGGGCTGAAGGTGTAACCGTGAGCGCGGGCGCCGGCGGGCAGATGCGCCACCACCTTCTGCTTGGAGGTGTCGATCACCGCCACCGAGAAGTTTTCACGCTCGGTCACGAAGAGCAGATCGTCCACGTTCTTGGCGGGCTCCACCTTGCCGTTTTCGGAAGGCTTCACGTCCTGCCAGGTTTTCATCATGTCTTCCATGCCCCAGTGGAAGTCCTTGGGCGGCGGCTCGTTGTACACATGATGGGCGATGGCCTTGATCTCGGCGTCGGTCAGCGGCACGCCGATGGGGTTGGCCGCGGTGCCCCAGGCCGGCATGGCGGTGCCGGGACGGCCGTTCTTCACGGTCAGGAACACCGACTCCTCGGGCAGCGGATAGGTGTAGATGCCGGCCTTCTTGGCTGCTGCGCCCTTCAGGCCGTGGCGCAGGCGGTCCATGGTGATGTTGGGACCGGTGGCGCCGGTGAGTTTGGGGTTGTGACAGCCCCCGCACTCGGAGCTGACGAAATCGACGATCGAGCGGCCCTTGATGGTCTTGGCCGGTTGGATGTCTTTGTAAGCCATTTCCGCCATGGCCGCGGCACTCCCGCAGGCCAGGGCCACGGCCAGGCCAAGGCGGCCCAGACGGGTGGAAATGGTGGAAGTTTTGGAACGATGCATGACGATACTCCCTTGTGATGACTACTCGGGTTCAAAGGTGGCGGCGCCGGTGGCCAACGGCCGGGCGCCAGACCTGCGAGCCAAATTACCACAGGGATTTCGTGGATCGCTTGACTTGCGTCAAACGAGGATGCCTTCGGGCGAAGATGGCTAACTGGTTGAATAAAAAGATTATTTCGAGCCGGCGCCGGCTGAGGTGGGCGCCAGCGGGCGGCTCAGGCTGTAAGCGCCGCGCAGATCGCCGGCCTCGTAGCCGGTGGCCTGGTCGAAGGGATAGAGGCTGTCGAGCTGGCGCGCCACCTGTTTGTCGATGTGACGGCCGTGGCAACGGGTGCAGGTTTTGGAAAGATGAATCGAACGCATGTAGCGGAACACCGGCCGGCCCTTTTCCTCGACCACCGCCCAGTGCTCCAGCTCGTCGTCGCTGTCTTCGGCGGCATCGCGCCTGGCGAACTCTTCCAGCACCTTGGTTTCCCACTTGTCGGGCGCGTCTTCCAGGTTGCGCACCTTGAGGCTGGTGCGGCGCACCGTCCAGCCGTCCCGGTTGGCTTCGTTGACGATGTCCGGTGCGTCGATGTGGCAGATCTCCACCGCCTGCACCGTCCCCTCCTTGTGCAGCACCTCTTTCATGTGCTCGATGAGCCGCTCATGCAGCGAGGTGGCGATCTGCCGGGCCTCGTTCACCAGCGCCGTGGTTTGGTCTTGCCCGACCAGGACGGGCATCCACAAGGTGGCGAGCAGCAGAAGAAGGGTTCGGGCGGCCATGGGGTCTGTGTCACTGGGTGGCAAGCAGGGCCATTGTGGAGAAGTGGCAGCGGCGGCACATTGATATTGGTCAACCCGTAGGGGTTGGAAGCTATTGTTTTTCCATGATTATTCCAGTTCGGTCGTTTTCGCCGGTTCCGCTGCGCTTGAACCGGCCTACGGGGGATGAGCCAATCGTAGGCCCGATCAAGCGTAGCGGTTCGGGCAACAGGACTTCCCTGTGCCGCACACAGGCTGCTGAAAAACTGCGTTTTTCAGCAGCCTGTTAAGCAGCCGGTTCCTTGGCGGCATCGGACAGCTCGATGCCCTCTTCACGCGCGAGCAGGCGCATCATGGTTCGCGTCTGCGCCAGGCCGATGCCGGTTTCTGAGTGAAGATGCTGAGCAGCGTTCTCCAGCCGGAATCGTCCGCTGCGCGAGCCCGGCTGATAGCACTGTTCGGCATCGGCAAGGTAGTCCAGACACTCCTTGCGCAAAGGGTCTTGGAGTGCCGCCACCGCAGCTTCGGGGTCGTCGGCAGTGATTTCCATGAGCCGCTCGATGGCCCGTTCGCGGCGGCTGGCGCGTCGTTTCAGCCATCCGGCAGTAAAGAAAGCCAAGGCATTTCCGGTCAGCAACCGCCCCAGCGCGGCGAGAAGAAACGCCACTCCGAACCCGAGGACGAGATAGACCGCCCATCCCGGCTGCCGTTTCACCAGGGCTGCAGAAGCAGGATGCCGGGGGTTGTAAAAGACAGTGACCTGATCGCCTTCTTTGTGGCGACGAACGCCCTCCGAGCGATTGCCGCCCACGCTGCCATAGTCGTAGCGGTCGGATCGGTACGACCTGCCCTCTACCTGGTACTCGTAGGCAAACATATATCGGGCGCGTTGCTGGCTGCCGGGGATGCCGGGCGCCACCTGGGCCAGGGTGACGACGCCCTTGGTGGCAGGCCAGTCCTCCATGCCCGAGCCCCGATACAAGGTCAGCCCCGCACCGGCGATGCAAACAACGGCCAATATCAGGTAGAGCAGGCCGCCGCCGGTGACGAATTCGGCCCAACCGATACTTTGCTTGGTTTTCATGCCGCTGTATCAACGCTCCGTTATGCCGGGGGCGAACTCGGCGGGTGCGCCATTTTGGCCCGTTTTTCCAGCCGACCGATTGCGACGGCCATGATCAGGAACAGGCATGCCAGCATGAAAGGCACGAAGACGGACCATCCGATTTGGTTGCTGATCACGCTTTCGGAAGGATCGTTTGGATCGAGGAAAATGGTGATGGAATTGCCGGGCGTATATTCGGAGCTTTTGAGCCACCGTTCAGCATCGGCTCGGCTGTTGTAAGGGCCGGAAACATGGTTGCCCTCGCCGATGCGATAAAGATCGCCCACATATTGTTTGCCGTTGAATGCATATCGGTATTTTGCCGTGACGACATATTGGCTGTATGTGTGCAGATGATTGTTGGTCTTGATGAAGTGCGTGGTTCTCGATACGCCGGAAGCAACGATCGTTGCGGTGGTTTTATGCCAGAACAGCGCGGCAATGGCGTTGGTCGACACGAATACGCCGATGATGAAGAAAACGGCGGCCAGGACCCACAACC
>JALWTJ010000341.1 GCA_027082895.1 Hyphomicrobiales bacterium
CAATCGAAAATGATGATGCGGTCTATATCCTTGAGGATATTGATGAAGGGGACCGGGAGGCCATCCTGTCCCTGGTTCCCGAATTCGAACGTCTGAGCCTGCGCCGTTCCCTGGATTTTCCCGAGGACTCTGCCGGGCGGCGGATGCAGACCGATTTCATTGCCATTCCGCCTTTCTGGACGGTGGGCAAGACCATCGACTATCTGCGCAGCGAAGATGATCTGCCCAACGCGTTCCATCAGCTTTATGTGGTCAATCCGGGCTATGAATTGCTGGGAACGGTGCCGCTGGACAAGATCCTGCGGGTGCCCCGCGATGTCAGCATTCGCGATATCATGCTGGATGAAGTGATCGAGGTGCGGGCAGACGAGGACCAGGAGGATGCGGCCCGGGTGTTCGAACGTTATGACCTGGTCGAGGTGGCGGTGGTGGACGAGTCCAACCGCCTGGTGGGTATTCTGACCGTTGACGACATGGTGGACGTGATTCACGAAGAGGCGGAAGAGGACATTCTGCATCTGGCCGGTGTGGGCAGCGAGGAAGTGTCGGGCGGGGTGCGCGATGCGGTCCGGAGCCGGGTTACCTGGCTACTGGTCAACCTGATGACGGCGGTTCTGGCCTCTTCGGTGATCCGGTTGTTTGACGCCACCCTTGAGCAGATGGTGGCGCTGGCAGTGCTGATGCCCATTGTTGCCTCCATGGGGGGCAATGCGGGCATTCAGACCATGACCGTGACCGTGCGCGCCATTTCCACCCAGGATCTGGACCGGCACAATTTCCGCCGCCTGATCGTTCGTGAAACGCTGGTGGGGCTGGTGAACGGGATCATCTTTGCCGTCATTTCCGGGGTGCTGACGGCCATCTGGTTCGCCAATCCCTCCCTGGGGCTGGTGATCGGTATTGCCATGGTGGTCAACATGCTGGTGGCCGGCATGTCCGGCATTCTCATTCCCTTGGCACTCAACCGGTTCGGGGCCGATCCGGCGGTGGCGGCCAGCGCCTTTGTGACCACCATCACCGATGTTGTCGGATTTTTCGTGTTCCTGGGGCTGGCAGCGCGCTGGTTCGGGCTTTACTGATTCTTTGGTTTTGGCATTTCTGCCGGGGCGTCCGAAGGTTTTCCACATGCGGCAAAATGGCGGTTGCGCAGGGGCATGTCTTTCGTTAATGAGCCGTTAACGGGGGCTGTGACGAAACATTTTCGCACGGCATTGCTGAAAATTCTTTTTCATGCGCAAGGAGTGCCCAATGCCGGGTCAAACCAATCCCATCAGCTGGCGCGCTGCCAGCTGGGCTTTTTTCTGCCTGTTGAGTCTGGGTATCGTTCTTTCCCAACTGGCGAGCGGCTGATGTCGTGGGGGCTGCCGCTGGCGCCTCATGGACAAGCCGCGTAAAAGAGTGTCCATTGCAGGCACTTTTTCCGGGAGAAACGCGGCATGGACCTTTTTATCGGCAACAGGAACTATTCCACCTGGTCCTTGCGGATCTGGGTGCTGATGCGGCATTTCGACATGCCGTTTACCGCGCACATGCTGCGCCTGGATGGGCCGGACTGGAAGCAAAAGATGTGTGCGGCAACCCCCGGTGGCATGGTGCCGACACTTGCCGATGGGGCCATTGTTCTGGATGAAAGCATTGCCATCATCGAATATCTGGCGGAAAAATTCCCGGACCGACCTGTCTGGCCCACCGACAGGGGGCAGCGGGCCGAAGCGCGTATGCTGGCGGCGCGGGTGCATGCCGGTTTTTACGCTCTGCGGGAAAATGCGCCCATGAATCTGCGGGCTTCCCTTTCCGGGCGGGTTCCCCATTCCCTTGTGCAGGAGGATCTGGAGGCGTTGGAGCGGTTGCTGGTGCCTTTTCTTGAAAAAGGGGCGGGGCCGTTCCTTTTTGGCAGTTTCTGCGCAGCAGATGCCATGTATGCGCCAATGGCGGCGCGGGTCAGAACCTATGGTTTTGAGGTTTCCGAGCCATTGGCTGAATATTTTTCGGCAATTTTTGCGCTGCCTGCATTTGCCGAATGGCATGCGGATGCGCTGAAGGAAAGCTGGGTGGTGCCCCGGGATGATCTGGATTACCCGGAAAGTTCGGCATGAGTCTGAACATGATCAAGCTGTGTGTGGGGATTTCGTCGGTGGACGAACTGGTGTCCTATCGGCAGCGGCACAGTTACACCAGGGACGGGTTTGACGGCCCGGTGCACATTCATCGCACGCGCATGCGGCCCCGGCGCAGCGCGGAAATCGTCATGGGAGGATCGCTCTACTGGGTGATAAGGGGCGCGATTCAGTGCCGGCAGACCATTGTCGCGCTTGAACCTGCAACCGACAGCGAGGGGCGATCCTGTTGCGACATTGTCATGGCGCCGGACATCGTGCGTACGGTGCCGTTTCCCAAGCGTCCCTTTCAGGGATGGCGTTACCTGCCGGCAAAGGACGCCCCGGCGGACCTTGCTCCGGGCGGGGAAGGGGAAGCGGACGCCCGGATCGCGGCGGAATTGGCCGATCTGGGGTTGATCTGAGATCCCTCGGGGGGACGTTATTAATCAATTAACCACATGTCATGGTGCCGTCACTTGTTTCTGCTTCCATTGGCTGCGTATATTCAACGGATAATGGATGGCAGGGGCGTTTTATGCGGAGTAGGGCATGTATGAAGATGGCGCACATGTAATCGTCCTGGGAAATGAAAAGGGGGGGTCCGGCAAGTCCACGACAGCGTTTCATCTGGCGGTTTACCTGCTTTATGCGGGGTTTCGCGTGGCAACGATCGACGTGGATTCCCGGCAGCAGACCCTGACCCAATATGTGCGGAACCGGCAGGAATGGTCCCGATCCCATTCCCTGAACGTGCCGCAGACGACTCACTATCACCTGCCCCTTGCCAAGGGGGATTCCATTTCCCGCAATCAGCAGATGGAATTCGAAGTCTTTTCCCATGCCATCAGCGAAGTGGAGCGGCGCTTTGATTTCGTGATCGTGGACACGCCGGGGTTTGATACCAACCTGACCCGGCTGGCCCATTCACTGGCCGATTCCCTGCTGACGCCGCTCAATGACAGCCTGATCGATCTGGACGTGCTGGCGCGGATTGATCCGGTAACGGGGGAGCCACGCGAGATGAGCCATTATGCGCGGCTGGTGCAGCGGGCGCGCAAGGAGCGGCTGGCGGTGGATGGCCAGACCATCGACTGGGTGCTGGCGCGCAACCGCATCTCCATGCTGTCCTCCCGCAACATGCGGCTGGTGCAGGCGGGTATCGAGCAACTGGCGACGCGGCTGGGTGCGCGGGTGGCCGAGGGCATCGGGGAAAGGGTGATTTTCCGCTCCCTGTTTCCGATCGGGATGACGGTGTTTGATCCCCTTGAAGGCGCGCTGCCGGAGGGGACGCCTTCCGTTTCCCATGCCAGTGCGCAGCAGGAATACAAGAACCTGGTCAATGTGTTGAACCTTCCCCTGTCGCGGCGGGCGAAGGAGCGCCAGCAGGCACGAAAGACCTGGGCCAAGTCCCGGGATGAAGGCCCGATGGTATTCGAGCAGATGGGGCCGAAGAACGGTTAGGTTCGGTTCTTGTCTGGGGCACGGGCCGTTCGGAAAACGGTGTCTGTGCCCTTTCGGGGAAGTGTCTTATCTGCCGCCGTTCAGATGCAGGGAAACGGCACGGTTGCCGTTGGGCATGAAGACATCCAGTTCCACGATGACTCGCGGGGCAACGATGCGGCGGGTGCGGGCGGAAATGGCCATGACCTTTCCCAGCAGATCGCTGACACTGGCGGGTTCCGAACGGCGCAGATCCGCCTCGGATGCTTTCCTGTAGGCCTGCCAGAAACTGGAGCGGTTCTTGCGCGGTGTGGCGGATTTTCCGACAAAGGCGGCCAGTTCGGCAATGGCGTTCCCCGTGCCGGGGACGGGGGGATGGGTGGCATCCGTGTTACTCATTTGGGCTACTCCTGTTACTCAATGCACCAAATTTTCCCTGTTTTCCGGCGCCTCATCCCTGAACGGCGAGGCAGCTCATGTTGGTTTGTCTTATTTTTTCGCAGAGGGATACGGCGTCGTCACGGACGGCGAATCCGGCAAATCGTGCCCGGTAGAAGACCTGTCCGGTCTTTTCGAAACGTTCCACATAGGGCCGGAAGTCACGCAGGGCGGAGACATTTCTTGTTGCCTCGTCCAGCAGGGAACGGGCGGCCCGGGTGCTGGGGGGGGCGCCGATCTGAATGACCCAGACGGGGCCGGTGGAGGTTGCCGGGGCTGGAGCGTCGGAAATGGCACCGGCGGTCATCAGGTCGATGGCCTGGGAGGGGGGCGC
>JALWTJ010000342.1 GCA_027082895.1 Hyphomicrobiales bacterium
CAACCGCACAGGCGCCGAAACAGGAAACGGCCATCAGGGACGCAATGCGCATCGCTGCCGCCTGCAACAGCCTTGAAATGCTGGACAGGGAACTGGGAGCGCTGGAGGGGTGCGACCTGCGCAAGCGGGCAACGCGCACCGTTTGCGGGGACGGACCGGTCAACCCGGAAGTGATGGTTGTCGGCAAGGCCCCGGGGCGGGAGGACGATCTGACCGGCGTTGCGTTTTCCGGGCCCGCGGGCACCCTGCTCGACAACATGCTGGCGGCCATTTCCCTTGACCGTTCGCAGGTATATCTCGCCCATCTGGTGCCCTGGCGCCCACCGGGGGGGCGGGATCCCGCCCCGCAGGAAATTGCCGTCTGCCGGCCTTTCCTGGAGCGCCGGATCGAACTGGTTGCGCCGCGAATCCTGCTGGTCATGGGGTCGCTGGCGCGCACAACCCTTTTGGACGACGCGCAGAAGGGCGCACCGGGCAAGGACGAAAACCTCCCCGTTCACGCGGTGCACACCAGCAACGGGGACGTTCGGGCCATGTGCATGATGCCGCCGGACTTTCTGCTGCGCCAGCCGGCACAAAAAAAAGCGGCCTGGCAGGTGCTGAAGCAGGTCCGGCGCCTGCTGGATGGCAAGCCGGGTGGCACGAAACATTCCGGGGCATGATTTTTCCTCACCTGCTTTTTTCTCTGCCCGCTTGCTTTGGCCGGCCAGTATTGCCAATCTCGCAGACAGGGATAACCAGCCGGGGTCCGGGGGGAGGCGTTGCGGCATGTCCAACATGATCAAGATCCAGGCGCTGTTTCTTTCCTCCGCCCTTCTGATGTTCGGGGGCGGCTTGCAGGGACTGCTGCTGGCCGTGCGGGGGGCGGATGAAGGTTTCAGCATCCTTTCCCTGGGCCTTATTGGCACCGGGTGGTCCCTCGGCTTCATTTCAGGCTCGGTGGCGGTGCCGCTGCTCGTCCGCCGCACCGGCCATATCCGGGCCTTTTCCGTCATGGCGGCGGTGGGCACGCTGACCATCCTCCTGAACCTGCTCTGGATCAGTGAAACGGGCTGGATCGTGCTCAGGATCTTTTCCGGGTTCTGTTTTGCCGGTGCTGCGATGATTGTGGAAAGCTGGCTGAACGAGGTTTCCGAACCGGGCAACCGGGGTACCATCTTTTCCGTTTACGTCATGCTCAACATGTCCTTTTCCACCCTGGGACAGCTTTCCATGTCAATCACGGGGGTGGCGGGGTACCTGCCCTTTGTCATCGGGGCCATGGCCTTCATCCTGTCCCTGTTGCCCACCGCCCTGACCACACGGCGCCAGCCCCGACCGCTCGCCTCGGCACGCATCGACCTGAAGGCACTCTATTCCGCCTCCCCGGTGGCGGTGGTGGCCTGTTTCAGCGTCGGGGTGGGCAATGGCAGTTTCGGCACGCTGGCCCCGGTGTTCGGTTTCCTGCAGGGGCAGAGCACCTCCGACATTGCCCACATGATGAGCACCGCCTACATACTGGGTGCCATCGGGCAGGTGCCGTTCGGGCGTCTGTCCGATTCGCTCGACCGGCGCTGGGTCATTATCGGCACCTCCCTCTTTGCCGCCTTCATCGGTCTGTTCATTGCCCTGTTCAACCCGACCGGGGGCATATGGATGCTGGTTCTCGTGGGACTTTACGGGTTCGGCGCCTACCCGATCCATGCGGTGGCCATCGCCCATGCCAATGACAGCGCCGAACCGGGAAATTTCGCCTCGGTGGCGGCCGGACTGCTGCTGGTGTTCGGACTGGGGCTTGCCGCCGGGCCGCTCATGGCATCCCTAGCCATGAACTGGCTGCGCCCTTCCGCATTGTTCCTTGTAACGGCCTTTTTCCATGGCCTTCTGGCCATCTCCGCCTTCGTGCGCATGCAGGTGCGCCCGGCCCGCGAGGATGACGAGCATGTTCCTTTCCGGGCGGTCCCCCTTGGCAAGAATTCTACCCTGGCCACGGTGGCGCTGGACCCGCGTGCGACAGAATCTAGCAGCGACAAGATGGAGGAATCCGGTGTAACACCCGGCATATCCGCCGAACCGGTACAGAAAGATACAGAAAAGGAAAATGCCTGAAATGTTTCCAACCCGAATTGATGAATCCCGTCCCTTCAAGGCACTCAACATTGCCGTGATAGCGGTGTCGGACACCCGCACGCTGGAAACCGACACAAGCGGCGCCCTGCTCAGGGAAATGCTGGAAGCGGATGGCCACACCTGTGTAGCCCGCAACGTGGTCAAGGATGACGTGGCTGCCATCCGCGCCCTCGTCCAGTCCCATGTGGCCGATTCAAACGTGGATGCGGTCATAACCACCGGGGGCACCGGATTTTCCGGCTTTGACGTGACACCGGAGGCCGTCGGGCCGCTGCTGGACAAGCGCATGGAAGGTTTTTCCACCCTGTTCCACATGGTTTCAGCGCATAAGATCGGCACATCGACCCTGCTGTCACGGGCCATTGCCGGGCTGGCCGCAACCACCTTCATCTTCTGCCTGCCCGGCTCGAAAGGGGCCTGCCGCGACGCGTGGGAAGGTATCCTGCGCTACCAGCTGGACAGCCGGCACCGGCCCTGCAACCTGGTGGAACTCATGCCGCGGCTGGGGGAACATCTGACCAAATCCTGAGCAAATCAGCTATTTGTTCTTTATTTGTTCTAATCTGCATGTTATGCAACCGGCAACGGACCGGGCGAATCACGGCAGGCCGGGTGCCGGATCGGGTATTGGATTGAATGCCCGTCGGCGTACTGGTCAGATCGTGTGATGGCCCGGGCCCCGAACCCCGGAGACATGACATGGCACTGCGCGCGGCACCGGCATTTGACACCCTTGAACGGCTTTCCCGGTCCGCGGATGGAGATATTCTGGCCTTTGAACAGGTGCCGCTGGAACGGGCGCGCGGCCGGGGAGCGCGCAGCAACCGGAGCAGCCGTTTCGATTCCCTGCAACGCCATTCCATTGACGATGGATGGAGCCGGGAGGATCCGCAGGGCGATTTCGACACGCGCGAGCACGTGGAGCGGGCCTGCTCCATCATCAGCCGCAACCGGTCGCCGGACCTGCCGTTCGATCAATCCATCAACCCCTATCGGGGATGCGCCCATGGCTGCGCCTATTGCTATGCGCGCCCCACCCACAATTATCTGGGGCATTCGGCGGGTCTGGATTTCGAGCGGGACATCCATATCAAGCCCAATGCGGCCGAACTGCTGCGCGAGGAACTGGGGCGTCCCCGCTACCGGGCGCGGGTCATTGCCATTGGCACCAATACCGATGGCTACCAGCCCCTTGAACGCAAGTACCGCATCATGCGCGATCTGCTGAAGGTGTTTCTTGAAACGCAGCATCCGGTGGCCATCATTACCAAGTCGGCGCTGGTGACACGGGACCTGGACCTGCTGGGGGAACTGGCGCGGCGCAACCTGGTGTCGGTCACCCTGTCCCTGACCAGCATGGACCACAGGCTGTCGCGATGGATGGAGCCGCGCGCCTCCTCGCCCGCGCGGCGGCTGGAGGCCATAGGCCGGCTCAGGGAGGCGGGGGTGCCGGTACATGTGCTGGCGGCACCGATGATCCCGGCCATCAATGACATGGAACTGGAGCGGCTGCTGGAAAATGCCGCCGCCCAGGGGGCCCGATCGGCGGGCATGCTGATGCTGCGCCTGCCCGGCGAAGTGTCGGACATTTTCCGGGAATGGCTTTTGCACCATTATCCGGACAAGCTGTCCCATGTGCTCAGCCTCGTGCGAAGTGTCCGGGGCGGCAAAACCAATGATGCGCGCTTTCACTCCCGGTTTACAGGCCAGGGGCCCTATGCGGCCATGCTGGAGCAGCGGTTCAAGCTGGTTGCCCGGCGCCTCGGTCTCGCCCGAAAGGCGCCGACCCTGTGCCATGACCTGTTTGTTGCCCCCACGCGGGAAAACCGGCAGCTCAGCCTGTTCTGATACCTGTTGCCGTTGGCTACAAGCGATTGTCTGGCCTAAGGTTTGTGCATGACGCACAGTGATTCTTCCACGTCCGGGGCCGCCACGGGGCCGGACTTCTCCCTTGAAGCAGCCCTGATCGACAAGGGATATACGCATATTGCAGGCGTGGACGAGGCGGGGCGCGGGCCGCTGGCGGGGCCGGTGGTGGCCGCGGCGGTCATTCTGGACCCGACCCGCATTCCCCAGGGGCTGAACGATTCCAAGAAACTGTCAGCGCCCCGTCGCGAACAATTGTTCACCCATTTGCTGGCCAGCGCCCGCATCGGCATTGCCAGCGCCCCGCCGCAACTGATCCTTGA
>JALWTJ010000343.1 GCA_027082895.1 Hyphomicrobiales bacterium
TTTTTTCAGGCAACCGTTTACACGTGACCTTCCACATATACACGGATTCCTGAAACAATTGTTTCATCATGCCTGTCGCCGGTCCGCCAGACCATCCTATCCAATGATTAACCTTAATTCAAAGGCTGAAGATCAGGGGTGGAAATGGCCGGGCGCGCGTGGCGGGTTTTCCGGGGGAAAAGACGGGCGTTAATCGTGGCGGGGATCGGTCCTAGAGCGTGTCTGTTTCTGATGGAATCAAGACCACGCTCTATCTGTTTGATATTTCCGCACTTCTTGTCCGAAAACCGCTTCACACTTTTCGGGAAGTGCTCTAGCGGGCCGAGGACAGGGTGATATCCAGTTGCAACCCGCCGGTGGGTGCGCGTGAAAATTCGAGGGTACCGTGGTTCTTTTCCATGATTTCGCGGGCAATGGACAGGCCGATGCCGGTGCCGGTTCCCTGTTCGTCCAGCCGGATGCCGCGCTCGCCGAGCCGGGCCATCTGGGACGCGGTCAGGCCGGGGCCGTCATCGTGGATCTGCAGCAGGATGCGCGGGCGGTTTTCCCCTTCCTTCTCCTCTTCCTCCAGCTGCCGGGCCGTTATCGAAACGGTGGTTCTGGCCCATTTGGTGGCATTTTCCAGAACGATTCCAAGCAGTTCGATCAGGTCGGAATTGTCGATATCGACATGGATGGAGGGATCAATGTCAATGATGAATTCGCGCTGACGGCCGTCGGGGGTTCGTTGCAGGGCGTTGACGATCTTGTTGATGCTGTCCTTGAGGGGTGTGGAAAAGAAATCGGCCGGGGAGCGGGTCTTGAGGCGGGACAGGCGCAACTGGTGGTCGATGATGGCATGCATGTCCTGACCGAGCTTTTCAATGGCATCGGCATGCTTTTCCAGTCTGGCGGCGCGCAGGTCCTCGGATTCCGATTGCAGCACCGAGAGATGTGTCTTGAGGGAATGGGCCAGATTGCTGGCCCGGGAGCGGGCAAAGGTCATGGATTTTTCCTGGTTGCCCAGCATTTCGTTCATCTCGTTGATCAGGGGCATGACTTCGGGGGGGTGGTTCTCGTCCATGCGCTTGGCAGTTCCGGTGCGGATGGCGTTGATATTGTCCCGGATGGCGCGAAAGGGGGCCAGGCCGAGGGAAATCTGGATCCATGCGGCGATGAACAGGATGATGGCCAGAATGGCCAGGGAGAGGAACAGGTCCTGCCGGAATTTGGCCATGGCGATGTCGAAATGGACCAGATCGCGGGCAACGATGATGTCGAAGGCGCGCGAGCCGGCATTATCGGGCAATTCGAATTGCAGTCGTTGCACCAGGGCGATGGCCTGTGTGCCCTCGGGGTCGATGATGCGGATGGTGTGGGGGCGGCCGTCCAGAACGCTCAGGTTCTGCAGGTCGAACTGTTCATCCCACATGGAACGCGAGCGGGCGCGGGTGTTGGTGACCGGGTCGGTAATCTGCCAGTAATAGCCACCATGGGGGATGTTGAAGGAGGGGTTGGCCAGGGGCGCGTGCAGGGTTGGCGTTTCGCTGGTGGGGTCGAGCTGGGCTGCCAGACGGTTGAACTGGTCCGTCAGGTCCGCCTTGAGGTTGTTTTCCACGTGGGCGGCAAACAGGGAGGAAATGAAATATCCGGCAAGGGCCAGAGCGACGATGATGGTGGCCACCGAGGTAGCAAACAGCTTGAGCCGCAGGGAAATGGATTTCACTGAACGGGATCCGATTCGGAAGTGGTTTCCATGATATAGCCGAAACCGCGGCGGGTCTGAATGGAATTCTTGCCCAGTTTGCGGCGGGCCCGGCCCACCAGCACTTCAACCGAATTGGATTCCCGTTCGAAATCCTGATCGTACAGGTGCTGGGTCAACTCCATCTGGTCCACCACCCGGTCGCACTGGTGCATGAGATAGGACACGAGGCGGTATTCCTGCGGGGTGAGGGGAACGGGCTGGCCATTCCGCGACACCCGCATCTGCCGGGTGTCCAGGGTCAGTTCGCCAAGCCTGATGAGAGGGGCCGCATGGCCGGCAGCGCGCCGGACAAGGGCACGGGTGCGGGCAACCAGTTCTTCGGTCCGGTAGGGTTTGACCAGATAGTCGTCGGCTCCCGCATCAATGCCTTCAACCCGTTCGTCCCAGTTTCCCCGTGCGGTCAGGATCAGAACCGGGGTGATGACATTTTCCCGGCGCCAGCGTTTCAGGATGGTCAGGCCGTCCAGGGTCGGCAGGCCCAGATCAAGGATGATGGCATCGAACGGTTCGCTGGAGCCCAGGTACCAGCCTTCTTCGCCATCGGTTTCGTGTACGGCGACAAAGCCGGCAAGCTCCAGGGCGCTGCAAATGGATTTTGCCACCCGTTCATCATCTTCAACAACCAGGATTCGCATGGATCCTACCCCTCCAGTCGTTTGCCCGTGGCAGCTTCATATATGACGAAAGCCACCCGACCTTCACTGTCGATATACTGGAACCTGTACACCAGTTTCAGGCGCCTCTTATAAAGCGCTATATCAATGATTTCGCCGCCGATCTGTTCCCGGAACAGCTTGATGATTTCCCGCAGGTGCAGGGCTTCTTCCGCCTGCACGGCCTGCAAGGCATTTTCCTCGTTTTCTTCTTCATTTTCCTCGCTGTGCCCGGAAGGTGGGTTGCCCATGCCCGAATTCTGGCCCTGCATGCCGCCGCGGGAGGATCCTTGCATCTCTTCGCGTTCCTGCATGCTGCCCTGGTGGTGCTCATCATCGTCGCCGCCATCTGCCCAGGCGGGCGAGGTGGTGGTGCTGATGAGCAGTGACAGCCCGGCAAGGGAAAGCCAGCGATTGAAGTCTCTCTTCTTCATGGGACCAATTCTAGCACGGCGAACATTACAAATCGCTGACATCGGGTTCACCGATTGGTCAGCAGCGGTTTGCTAGACAGGTTTTCATAACGCGGAAAGCAGCGTGATCAACCTTATCGGAGAGAAACAATGAAGAAGACAATTTTTGCATCCCTGGCCGTCATGGGCGTGGTATTTGGTGCCGCCGGTGCCGCCCAGGCCCGTTCCATCACCCATCTGGTGCCTGCCGCCCAGCTGAATGCCTTTTGCGCCACCAAGCCGGCCAATGCCCATGTCAATGCCCGTTTCACCAAGGCGGATGGCACGGTCGTGACCGGCACCATCGAATGTGAAAAGGCCAATGGTGGCCATGCCGGTGGTTCCCTGAACACCATGCATGACAATAATGGCAATGGCCGTCATGACAGCATGGGTGAAGGCAATGAGCACAATGGTGGCTATGGCCGCGAAGGCAACGAGGGCAATGAAAGCCTGTCCCATGAAGCCAATGAAGGGCCTGAAGGCAATGAAGGCCACAATGGCTGATTGCTGAAGAAAAGCCTTCGGGACATCTCAATCAGATACGGTCCCTTGATGGCGTGCCCGTCATACCCTTGTCCGGGGTATGGCGGGTTCTTCGTCTTGATGGGGAAAAGGGAAACGGGGGCGAGAACCGGGGCAGGCAGAGCCATGCATGCAGGGACTTCCGGAACATGACATTTGCCTGAATCCTGCCTGACAGGATGCTGACACAGGGATCACGGATCGGTCAGGGGAGGGCTGCTAGAAGGGAGGCATAGCTGAGAATCAGCGTGATCAAACGAACCATGAAGATTGGAGAAATCAAATGAAAAAGACCATTGCAGCTTCCCTGAGTGTACTGGGCCTTGCCCTTGTTGCGGGCAGTGCCGTTCAGGCCGCGTCCATCACCGACCTGGTGCCTGCCGCCGAACTGAACGCCTTTTGTGCCAACAAGCCTGCCAACGCCCATGTCGCGGCCCAGTTCACCCAGGCGGATGGCACGGTTGTGACCGGTACCATCGAATGCGAAAAGGCCAATGTCGCCGGGGCTTCTGGCACCTTGACCAGTGTCATGGATGACAATGGCGCCGGGAACAACGGCATGGGCATGGGCTCTGCTGAAGGCAATGAAGGAAACGAAGGCAATGCTGACGACAATGGTTCCATGGGCATGGGCTCGAACGATGATGGGGCAGGTGCCGGTATGATCATGGAATCCGGTGAAGGAAACGAACATGGCGGCGCGTTCGAAATGAACGAAGGTGGCCGCGATCATGACAATGACAATGATTGATCCGAACTGACGGGCCGGATGAATCCGGCCTGTCGATCATACCATCGATATGGGTTCTGAAAGTCCCTGAAATCGTTGATTTTCAGAACCCGCCAGCCGCACTTGCCCCGTGTGGCTGGCTTTTTTTTGGGCGCGTTGATGGTGTTGTTC
>JALWTJ010000344.1 GCA_027082895.1 Hyphomicrobiales bacterium
TTGTGTTGACGGATTTGAAAACGATCCCCAGGAGGAACCCCATGAAGAAAACATCAATTCTTGCCGCCGCGCTGCTGGCCGCCGGCATGGCGTCTGCATCCATTTCCACGCAGGCGCTGGCCGCATCCGACGGCATCACCGTCGGCGTCAGCTGGTCCAATTTCCAGGAAGAACGCTGGAAAACCGATGAGGCTGCCATCAAGGCCGCTCTGGAAGCGGCGGGCGCCAAGTATATTTCAGCCGATGCCCAGAGTTCGTCGGCCAAGCAGCTTTCCGACATCGAGAACCTGATTTCCAGCGGTGCGGACGTGCTGATCATTCTGGCCCAGGACGCTTCGGCTGTCGGCCCTGCCGTAGACGCGGCATCGGACGAGGGTATTCCGGTGGTGGCCTATGACCGGCTGATCGAGGATCCCCGGGCCTTCTATCTCACCTTTGACAATGTTGAGGTGGGGCGCATGCAGGCCCGTGCCGTGCTGGCCGTTCAGCCCACCGGCAATTATGTGATGATCAAGGGGTCGCCCACCGATCCCAATTCCGATTTCCTGCGTGGAGGCCAGCAGGAAGTGCTGCAACCGGCCATTGATGCCGGGGACATCACCATCGTCGCCGAGGCCTATACGGATGGCTGGCTGCCCGCCAATGCCCAGCGCAACATGGAGCAGATCCTGACCGCTCAGGACAACAATGTTGATGCGGTCGTGGCTTCCAATGACGGCACGGCTGGTGGCGTCGTGGCAGCCCTGACCGCCCAGGGCATGGAAGGCATTCCCGTTTCCGGCCAGGACGGTGACCATGCGGCCCTCAATCGCGTTGCCCTTGGCACCCAGACCGTTTCCGTCTGGAAGGATGCCCGCGCCCTTGGCAAGGCCGCCGGTGAAATCGCCGTTTCCCTTGCCAGTGGCAAGATGGGTGACCAGATCATGGGCGCCGAGAAATGGACCTCTCCTGCCGGAACTGAAATGAATGCCATGTTCCTGGCTCCGGTGCCCATTACCAAGGACAACCTGCAGGTTGTGCTGGATGCGGGCTGGATCAGCAAGGAAGACCTGTGTGCCGGTGTGGCCCCCGGGTCCGTGGCGGCCTGCAACTAAGGGCTTTTCACTCAAATAGCCTTCCGTCCCCCCTTTGCGTTGGGGGGACGGAAGGAATTGTCCGTCCCGGTGCGTTGGCAACGGGCCGACAGGCATGTTGACTCCATCCTGTTTTTGGCTGCCAGATATGCCTGTTGCCGGTCACAGTGGCAATGCCGCACCTGAAGAGATGTAAAACCCGAAGAGATGCAGAACCCATGAAAAGCAGATTGGGCCGAATGTTTGGTAGTCTGGGCCTCGACCCGCGCCTTCTGGGCATGATCGGTGCCTTGGTATTTCTCTGGTTGATGTTCGATTTCGTGACCGGCGGGCGTTTCCTGACCCCGCGAAATCTGTTCAACCTTTCCGTGCAGACAGCCTCCGTTGCCGTGATGGCAACCGGTATGGTGTTCATCATCGTGACCCGCAATATCGATCTGTCCGTGGGCTCCCTGCTCGGTTTTGTCGGCATGATAATGGGCACCTTGCAGCTCAATTACCTGCCGGCTCTGGTCGGGCAGGGCCACTGGAGCATCTGGATCATAACGGTGCTGGTGGGCATTTCCATCGGTGCCCTGATCGGCGCCTTTCAGGGCTGGATCGTGGGCTATCTGACGGTGCCCTCCTTCATCGTGACCCTGGGCGGATTGCTGATCTGGCGCGGGGCGGCCTGGTGGGTTACCCGTGGCCAGACCGTTTCCCCCCTTGATCCCACCTTCAATCTTCTGGGAGGGGGAACAGCGGGAACCCTGGGGGCCACCCTGAGCTGGACGGTGGGCATTCTGGCGTCCCTTGTTGCCGTTCTTCTGATGCTGGCCAGCCGCCGCAAGAAGTCCCGCCACGGTTTTGTCGTCAAACCCGTCTGGGCTGAGGCCACCCTTGCTGCCATGCTGACATTCCTGATTCTGGGTTTTGTCTACCTGATGAATGCCTATCCGCTGCCCCGGCGGGCCGCGGAGCGTTATGCCGAGGCCCATGGCATGGAAATTCCTGCCGACGGGCTGTTCATTTCCCACGGCATAGCCATTCCCGTGGTGATAGTTCTGGTGGTGGCCCTGATCATGTCCATCATTGCCACACGCACCCGCTTTGGCCGCTACATCTACGCCTTTGGCGGCAACCCGGACGCCGCCGAGCTTTCCGGCATCGACACGCGCTGGCTGACCGTCAAGGTGTTTGCCCTGATGGGCGCGCTGACGGCTATCGCCGCCGTCATTGCCTCGGCCCGCCTGCGCTCGGTGGGCAACGATCTGGGCACCATTGACGAATTGCGGGTCATTGCCGCTGCCGTCATCGGGGGCACGGCCCTTGCCGGCGGGTTCGGCACCATACAGGGAGCCATTCTGGGCGCCATCATCATGCAGTCCCTGCAATCGGGTATGGCCATGGTTGGCGTGGATGCGCCCCTGCAATCCATCGTGGTGGGAATCGTGCTGGTGCTGGCCGTCTATATCGACATCGTCTATCGCAAGCGGACGGGGGTGTGACATGCAGCACGCAGCCGAAAATTCCACTACGCCTCTGGTCGAGATGCGCGATATCCAGATTTCCTTTGGAGGCATCAAGGCCGTTGATCATGTGAGCGTTGACCTGTTCCCCGGTGAAGTGGCCGGCTTGCTCGGCCACAACGGGGCGGGTAAATCCACGCTCATCAAGGCGCTTTCGGGAGCCTACCGGGCCGATGGCGGGGAAATCTTCATCAATGGGGAAAAGGCCGCCATCAACAATCCCCGCGATGCCCGCGCCTACAATATCGAAACCATCTATCAGACCCTGGCCCTTGCCGATAATCTGAACGCCGCCTCCAACCTGTTCCTCGGCCGGGAAATCCTGACGCCCCTGGGCATGGTGGACGATGACGCCATGGAAGCGGAAACCCGCAAGATCATGCAGCGCCTGAATCCGAATTTCAGCGCCTTTTCCACCCCCGTTTCGGCCCTTTCGGGCGGACAGCGCCAGTCCGTGGCCATTGCCCGGGCGGTCTATTTCAATGCCCGCATTCTGATCATGGATGAACCCACGGCGGCCCTTGGCCCCCAGGAAACCCGGATGGTGGCCGAACTGATCGACCAGTTGAAATCCGAAGGCATCGGCATCTTTCTCATATCCCATGATATTCACGACGTGATGCAGTTGTGCGACCGGGTCAGCGTCATGAAGAACGGCCGGCTGGTGGGCACCGAGCGGGTGGCCGACGTGACCGAAGACGATATTCTGGGCATGATTATTCTGGGCAAACCCCCGGAACGGAATTCCGGCACATGATTGCCCCATCCGGTTGCCACGGGCGCGCGCGCCAAAGGCAGGGACGATGATCTTTCCACGGGTTTGCGGGCTTCCTTCCCTGAGCCGGACGCAGATGATCGAAGTCGATCGCCTGATGATCGCGGAATATGGCATCACCCTTGTTCAGATGATGGAGAATGCCGGTCGTGCCCTTGCCCTTGTGGCGCGCCGGCGTTTCCTGAAGGACAGGCTCAGCGGAAGCCGGGTTCTCGTCATGGCGGGAACCGGCGGCAATGGGGGCGGCGCCATGGTAGCCGCGCGGCGTCTGGCCTGCTGGGGTGCGCATCCTCATCTTGTGCTGTCCCGTCCCGCGGACCGCATGACGCCGGTTCCGGCCCACCAGCTGGCCATACTGGAACGCATGGGCATCCCCCGTATTCTGCCCGAACAGGTGGGGGAAACCGTCTGGGATTTGATCATTGACGGCCTGATCGGCTACAGCCTGTCCGGCCGTCCCCGCGGCACCGTGGCCGACCTGATCGGGAGGGCCAGCGATTCGGCCGCCCCGATCCTGGCGTTGGATACGCCTTCGGGGCTGGATGTGGACACCGGAAAACCATTTGAACCGGTGATCCGGGCCACCGCCACCCTCACACTGGCCTTGCCAAAAACCGGTCTTGTGGCCGAATCAGCGGCCGAATGGGTTGGCGAACTTTACTGCGCGGACATTTCCGTGCCCCCCGAAATCTATCGAAAACTGGACGTAAACCCCGGTTTTTCGGATATTTTTGCTCAGGGCGACATTGTTCGCCTGTCCTGAGTCCTGCTCACGCCCGTTTCACTTTCTCCTGAGAACCGCGCGATCCTGTTGTCCGAACTCTGTACCCGGGCGCAGGATCGGGCAGGTGAATGAGCAAGGAAAGGCAAAAAAATGAGACCTGATATCAAGAACGCAGTAGCAGGTGGTGCCGCCG